>CALFYQ010000227.1 GCA_937952085.1 uncultured Paracoccaceae bacterium
ACCGGCACGAGCGAGACGCCGATCCGGGCCAGCGCGAGCTTGAGGACGAGGAAATCCGGCCGGTTTCCCATCAGCAGCGCGACGCGGTGGCCGGGTCCGTAGCCGGCGGCGGCGAAGGCTTCGGCGAGCGCCCCGACGCGGGCCGCGGCCGCCTCGTAGGAGAGGATCGACGGCGCGCCGCCGTCCTTCGCCGGCGCGATCAGGAAGGGCGCGCCGCCCCGCCGCATCGCCGTCTCGGCGAAGACCTCCCCGATCGTGCGCCCCTCGATTCCGGCCATGACGCCCTCCCCGTGTTTCGGGCCGCATCTGAAGGATGGCGGGCCGGGCTGTCCAGCCGCGCCGCCGGCGCCGGGCCCCTGCCCCGGCGGCGCCCGAACACCGCACTGGCGCGCTGCGGCAGGGCGTGCTTTCAATGAGAGGTCTCTTGACGGGAGGGCGAGATGCGGCGAGCGGCGGCGGTTCTGGCGATGGCGCTGGCGGCGGGAGCCGCGACGGCCGGGGCGGACGAGCCGATCCCGCCCGAGGCCTGGAAGGCCCTCACCGCCGGAAAGACGCTCTACTACTACAAGGACGGCGAGCTTTTCGGCCGGGAATACTATCACGGCGACAAGGGCGAGGTGATCTTCCGCTTCCCGAACGGCGCCTGCGCCGAGGGGCGCTGGGCCTTCGCCGATGGGCAGTACTGCTTCGCCTTCGGCGGCGAGCTTCACTGTTTCCACCATGTGAAGCGCGGCTCGGAGATCGTGGTGATCGGCGTCGAGGACGGCGACGAGCAGGTGATCGAGCGGATCGCCGATCATGAGCCGCTCTCCTGCGGCCAGACCTTCGACAGCTGATGCCGGGCTGGCCGGACCGTCGGCTGATCGAGCGGCTCGGTCTTCGGCACCCGATCGTGCAGGCGCCGATGGCCGGCGCCTCTTCGCCCGCGATGGCGGCGGCGGCGGCGAACGCCGGCGCGCTCGGCTCCGTCGCCGCGCCGCTCCTGACGGTGGCGCAGGCGCGGGCGGAATGGGCGGAGGCGCGGGGCGCGACGAACGGCGCGCTCGCGATCAACTTCTTCGCCCACCGCCCGGCGAAGCGGGATGCGGCGAAGGAGGCGGCGGCGCGCGCCCGGCTCGCGCCCTATTACGAGGAACTCGGCCTCGGCCCGGTGCCCGAACCCTCCGAGACGCCGCCCTTCGACGCCGAGCGCCTCGCCTTCGCGCTCGAGGCGCGGCCCGCCGTCCTCTCGCTCCATTTCGGCATTCCAGCGCGCGCGCTTCTCGCGCCGCTGAAGGAGGCCGGCATCTTCCTCGTGATGTGCGCGACCTCGCCTGCCGAGGCGGAAGCCTGCGAGGCGGCGGGGGCGGACGCCATCGTCGCCCAGGGCTTCGAGGCGGGCGGCCATCGCGGCGTCTTCGAGCCCGAGAAGGGCTGGAACGAGATCGGGACGATGGCGCTCGTCCCCGCCATCGTCGACCGGGTGAAGGTTCCGGTCATCGCCGCGGGCGGCATCGGCGACGGACGCGGGATCGCCGCCGCGATGATGCTCGGCGCGGCGGCGGCGCAGATCGGCACCGCCTTTCTCCTCTCGCCCGAAAGCCGTATCCCGGAGGCGCATCGCATCGCGCTTCGGGCCTCCGATGGCGCGAACACCGCGCTGACCCCCGCCTTCTCCGGCCGCCCGGCGCGCGGCGTCCGAAACCGCTACATGGCGGAGATGGCGGGTGCGCCGCTCGCCGATTTCCCACTGATGAACCCGCTGACCGGGCCCTTGCGGAAGGCCTCCGCCGCGGCCGGCAAGCCGGATTTCGTCTCGCTCTGGTCCGGCCAGGCGCCCGCCCTCGCCCGCGCCGAACCGACCGCCGCCATCGTCGAGCGGCTGGCCGCCGAGGCGCTCGAACGGTTGGGCGGCTAGCTCGCCTTCTTCCGGCGGCGCGGCGCGGCGGGCTTCACCCTGATCCGCAGGCTGCGGCCTTCCTCGCGCTTCGTCTCGAAGCCGCCGGCCTTCTCCACGAGGTCGGAAAGCTTGCCGACGCCATAGCTCCGCGGGTCGAAATCCGGCGCGAGGTTGGCGAGGCGCTGGCCGACCGCGCCGAGGCCGACCCATCCGTCCTCGTCCTCCAGCGTCTCCATCGCCTTGCGGATCAGCGCCGCGGCCTCCTTCGGCGCGCTCCGCTTCTGCGCGGCCTCCGCCTTGGCCGGCGCCCCGGCGTCCGGCTCGGCCGAGAGGTTCTCGACATAGATGAAACGCTGGCAGGCCTGGACGAAGCTTTTCGGCGTCGTCGCCTTGCCGAAGCCGTAGACGGCGAGGCCCTGTTCACGGATGCGGGAGGCGAGGCGGGTGAAATCGCTGTCGGAGGAGACGAGGCAAAACCCGTCGAACCGGCCGGTATGGAGCAGGTCCATCGCGTCGATCACCAGCGCGATGTCGGAGGCGTTCTTGCCCGCGGTGTTGGCCAGGTTCATTTGCGGCAGGATCGCGTGGGCCGGCATCTCCCTGATCCAGCCCTGAAGCTGGTTCGAGGAAAAGTCCCCATAGATCCGCCTCACGCTGGCCTCGCCGATCTTGGCGATCTCGCGGAAAAGCTCATCGGCCAGTTTCGGGCTGGCGTTGTCAGCGTCGATCAGGACGGCAAGGCGCGGCGCGCGCGCAGGGTCGGCCATCAGCTCGCGCCCGTGGTGAGAATGATCTTGCCGATATGGGTGGAGCTTTCCATCAGCCGGTGCGCCTCCGCCGCCTGTTCGAGCGGGAAGCGGGAATGCATCACAGGGCCGACGCGGCCGGCGGCGATCAGCGGCCAGACCTTCGCCTCCAGCGAGGCGGCGATCGCCGCCTTCTCCTGGATCGTCCGCGGCCGCAGCGTGGAGCCTGTGAAGGTCAGCCGTTTCAGCATGAGCTGGGTCAGGTCGATCTCCGCCTTCGGCCCCTTGAGGAATGCGATCTGCACGATCCGGCCGCTCTCCGCCGCGAGGCGGATGTTGCGCTGGAAATAGGGCCCGCCGACCATGTCGAGGATGAGATCGACGCCGGCGCCGCCGGTCGCCTCGCGGAGGACCTCGACGTAATCCTCCTCCCGGTGGTTCACCGCGATCTCGGCGCCGAGCGCCTTCACCGCGTCGAACTTCTCCGCCCCGCCGACCGTGGTGAAGACCCGCGCGCCAAAGGCGCTGGCGAGCTGGATCGCGGTGGTGCCGATGCCGGAGGCGCCGCCATGGACGAGGAAGGTCTCGCCGCCCTTCAGCCGTCCGCGGTCGAAGACGTTGGTCCAGACGGTGAAATAGGTCTCCGGTACGGCGGCCGCCTCTTCCATCGAGAGCCCGGCCGGGACGGGGAGCGCGTGGCTCCCGTGCGTCACCGCGTAATCGGCGTAGCCGCCGCCGGGGAGGAGCGCGCAGACCGCGTCGCCGACCTTCCAGCGGGAGACGCCCTGGCCGAGCGCGGCGACGACGCCGGCCGCCTCGAGGCCCGGCAGGTCCGACGCGCCCTTCGGCGGCGGATAGGCGCCGGCGCGCTGCGCCGCATCGGGCCGGTTCACCCCGGCGGCGTGGATGCGGATCAGGATCTCGCCCGGCCCGGGCGCCGGCACCGGCCGCGTCCCCGCGACCAGAACCTCCGGCCCGCCGGGCTTCGTGATCTCGACGGCGCGCATCGTCTCGGGCAGCTCGGGCATTCGTCTTCCCATCCTCTCGGCTTCGTGGAAGTCTCCCGCCGTTATGGCCGCGATCCGGACGCGGCGAAACCGCAAAGGGGAGGGGGCGGTGGCCGAGCCTGTGCCGATGACGCGGGCAAGCTTCGAGGCCGCGGTGAATTTCGAGGCGGTCTCATCCGACGAGCGTCGGGCGCGCCGCGCCGCCGCCCGCAGCCGCATCCTGCCGCCCGGCTTCTTCGCGCCGGAATGGGTGGTGGCCTCGGATTTCTACTACGATGTCGGCGGGCCGCGCTCAGGCGAGCGGCTGATCGTGCCGCGCGGCTTCGAATTCGACGGGGCTAGCGTCCCGCTCCCCTTCACGCTCTTCGTGCCGCAGACGCATTCGCTCTATCTCGCGGCGGCGGCGCTCCACGATTACCTCTACAGCATCGGGCCGGACTGGCTGACCCGGAAGAATGCGGACCGGATCTTCCGCGACGCGATGATCGTCTGCGGCCTCAACTGGATCTGGGCCGGGCTGATGTGGCGGGCGGTGCGCGCCGGCGGCTGGGCCACATGGCACGCCGAGCGGCCGGGGACGCGGGCGCATGCGCTGCTCGCCCTGCCTCGCATCGTCCGGGTGCCGCTGGTCTGGGCGATCACGCTGGCGCGGATGCTCGGCGGGCTGATCTTCCGCGATCTCTGGCGGCTCCGCAGCTATCGCCGCGACGCGAGGCGGATCGAGGAGCTGGACGCGCCCCGGCGCTGACGGGCTTGCGCCCCTCGGCGGCGCGCGTAAGGGTCGCGCCGAAAACAATCCGCGGGAGGACATCATGGCGGGAACGGCTCTGGTCACGGGCGCGGGCAGCGGCGTCGGGCGGGCGAGCGCGCGGGCGCTGGCGAATGCGGGCTGGAAGGTCGCGCTGGTCGGCCGGCGGAAGGACGCGCTCGAGGAGACGGCGAAGGAGTGCGGCGACGGAACGCTGGTTCTGCCGACCGACGTCTCGAAGTCGGACGAGGTGGAGAACGCCTTCGTCACGGTCGCGAAGGAATGGGGCCGGCTCGACCTTCTCTTCAACAACGCCGGCCGCGGCTCGCCCTCGAAGGACATCGACGAGACCCCGCTGGAGGACTGGTACGGCGTGGTCGACGCCAATCTCCACGGCTCCCTCCTATGCGCCCGGGCCGCCTTCGGCCTGATGAAGCGGCAGAGCCCGAAGGGCGGACGGATCATCAACAACGGCTCGATCAGCGCCTATGCGCCGCGGCCGGGCTCGGTCCCCTACACCGTCACCAAGCACGCGATCTCGGGCCTGACCCGGACCCTCTCGCTAGACGGGCGCAAGCACGACATCGCCTGCGGCCAGATCGACATCGGCAACGCCTTCACCGAGATGGCGGCGCGGATGGCGGACGGCGTGCCGCAGGCCGACGGCTCGATCAAGCCGGAGCCGCTGATGGACGTGGAGCATGTGGCGCAGTCGGTCGTCCACATGGCCTCGCTGCCGCTCTCGTCGAACGTGCTCTTCATGACGGTGATGGCGACGAAGATGCCCTTCACCGGCCGCGGCTGAGGCGCGGCGTGGAGCGGATCGAGAGCCTCGACGCGCTCCACGCCCTCTATGGCGAACCGGGCGAGGCCGCGACGGCGAAGGTCGCCCCTCGCCTGACGCCCGGCTATCGCCGCTGGATCGAGCGGAGCCGGTTCTGCGTCCTTTCGACCGTCGGGCCCGAGGGCGCGGACGGCTCGCCGCGCGGCGACGACGGCCCGGTCGTGGCGATCCTCGACGAAGGGCGGCTCGCGCTTCCCGACTGGCGCGGCAACCAGCGCATCGATTCCCTTCGCAACATCGTGCGGGACGGGCGGGCGGCGCTGATGTTCTTCGTGCCGGGCTCGAACAACGTGCTCCGCGTGAACGGCCGCGCCTTCCTGACCGCCGACGAGGCCCTGCGGGACAGTTTCGCCCGGGGGCCGCTCCGCCCGGCGACGGTGGTCGTGCTGGAGATCGAGGAGATCTACCCCCAATGCGCCCGCGCCCTCCTCCGCGCCGGGCTCTGGAAGGCCGGCGACGAGTCGGAGGGGCTCCCGTCCGTCGGCGAGATGCTCGCCGAGATCACCAAGGGCGGCATCGACGGCGCCGCCTACGACGCGGACTGGCCGGGGCGGGCGGCGAAGACGATGTGGTGAGGGGAGCGACTGCGCCGCCCTGCGCGCTGCCTTTGCCGAAAGCCCCTACCTCGCCCGCTCCCTCAGCGCCGTCAGCGTCGTCGTCGGCGTGATCGCTTCGACGTCGGTCAGAATGTGGATGATGGCGGGTTTGCCGCTCTCGCGGGCGCGGGCGAAGGCTTCGGGGAAGTCCTCGGTCTTGCCCACCGTCTCGCCGTGGCCGCCATAGGCGCGGGCGAGGGCGGCGAAGTCCGGGTTCACCAGTTTCGTCGCGGAGACGCGGCCGGGATAGTCCCGCTCCTGGTGCATCCGGATCGTCCCGTAGCTCGAATTGTCGACGAGGAGGACGATGACGTTGAGGCCGTATTGCGCCAGCGCGCCGAATTCCTGCCCGGTCATCTGGAAGCAGCCGTCGCCGGCGAAGCAGAGCACCTCCTTCTCCGGCATCCGAGCCTTGGCGGCGACGGCGGCGGGGAGGCCGTAGCCCATCGAGCCGGAGGTGGGCGCAAGCTGCTGGCGAAGATCGCGGAAGCGCCAGAAGCGGTGGCCCCAGGTGGCGTAGTTGCCGGCGCCGTTGGTCAGCACCGCCTCGGGCGCGACGGCGCGGAGATGGGACATGATCGGCCCCATCTCGGCGGCGCCCGGCGTCGCGGGCGGCTGGCCGGACCAGGCGAGATAGGCCTCGTGCGCCTCGGCGGCGGCGCCCGTCTTCTTCCGGGCCGGGAGGCCGGCGACCGCCTCGAAGAAGGCGCCGGGCGCGGCGTTGACGCCAAGCGCCGGGGCGTAGATGCGGCCGATCTCCTCCGCGCCCGGATGGACGTGGACGAGCGGCATCTGCGGCGCCGGCATCTTCAGGAGCGAGAATCCCTGGCTCGGCATTTCCGAGAGCCTGCCGCCGACGAGGATCAGGAGATCCGACTCCTCGATCCGCTTCTTGAGCTTGGGGTTCGGGCCGATGCCGAGCTCGCCGCCGTAGTTCGGGTGCTCATGGTCGAAAAGGCCCTGGCGGCGGAAGGTGACGGAGGCCGGCAGGTCGTGCCGCTCGGCGAAGGCGCGGGCGGCGTCGCGCGCCGCCTCGTCCCAGCGGGAGCCGCCGAGAAGTAGGAAGGGCCGCTCGGCGGCGGCGAACATCTCGGCGAAGCGTGCGACCTCCGCCGCCGCCGGCGCAGGCGAAGCGACGGCGACGCGGGGGCCGGGCGCCGCCTCCGTCCGGTCCTTCAGCATGTCCTCGGGGAGCGCGAGGACGACCGGGCCGGGGCGGCCCGACATGGCGACATGGAAGGCGTGGGAGAGGACTTCCGGGATCCGGTCGGCATGGTCGATCTCCTCGACCCACTTGGCGAGGTCGCGGAAGGTCTGCCGGTAGTCCACTTCCTGGAACGCTTCGCGGCCCTTCATGCGCCGGCCGATCTGGCCGACGAAAAGAATCATCGGCGTCGAATCCTGCTTCGCGACATGGACGCCGGCGGCGGCGTTCGTGGCGCCCGGCCCGCGGGTGACGAAGGCGATGCCCGGCCGGCCGGTCAGCTTTCCGTCGGCCTCCGCCATCATCGCCGCGCCGCCTTCCTGGCGGGCGTTGATGACCTCGATGTTGCGGCCGTAGAGCCCGTCGAGCACCGCGAGATAGCTCTCGCCGGGAACGCAGAAGACGCGGTCCACCCCCTGCGCCTCGAGACAGTCGATCAGGATCTCGCCGCCAGTCCGCATCGTCATCCTCCGCTTTGCGGGGCGGAATTGAGCGGAGCGCGGCGGGTTTGGCAACCGGGGCGCGCGGCGCGCCGGCCTCCCGGCGCTCAGTCGAGCGGCGCCGGGCTCCCGAGCCGGTCCTGCGGCCCGTCATAGGCGTAACGGAACATTCGGCCCGTCGTGCGTTCCACAAGGGCCGGGCCGCCCGTCTCCGACGCCTCGACGCCATAGACGACGGCCTCGGCGAGGCTCGGGCGGCCGGCCGCGTCCCGCGCGCGGACGAGAAGGCCCGCGGCGGTGTAGCTCTCGCCGGTCGAGCGGGACCATCCGAGAAGGCGGCCCGCCTCGTCATAGGCGAACTCGTCCGCCCAGTCCCGCCCGGGCCAGAGCAGCGGATCGGCGTAGCGCCGGTCGCCGCGGGGCCGCCGGTAGTCGATGCCGAGGAGCCGTCCGTCCGACGCGTAGGCTCGCGTCTGGTGCGCCGGCAGTAGCAGCGAGAAGAAGGCGGGGGCGTGCGGCGCGACGCCGTTGTCGGCGATGACGGCGATGTCGACCCGGGGGCTTTCTATGTCGGGGCGCGCCGCGGTCGGCGCCGGCCCGGCCCAGCGAACGGTGAGGTCGGCGGAGAGGCCGTCTTCCGAGGGGCGCAGGTCGATCGCCGCGGGATCGCCCTGTGCGACGAACCAGTGGAAACGGAGCGGGCGGTTGTTCGGGTCCGCCGTCGCGGCGGCGGAAAGCCGATAGCGCCGCTCGAAGTTCGGGCCGCGCCAGAGCCGGGCGATGGCGACCGGCGTGTCGAAGAAGCGCTCGGAAGCGGGGCCGGCGCCGGCGACGATCTCTCCTTCGTTCTCGCCGCCCGACTCGGCTTCGAGCGCGATCACCGTCTGGCCGGGCGCGCCATCGGCCGGGATCGACTGCGCGAGGTCGATCATTGCGGCGATGTCGACGCGGTGGGGGTCGAAGACGACGGGATGCGCCGCGGCGGTGAAATAGGCGCCCGGCTCCGGACCGGTGACCACGCGCCGGAAGATCGACTGCATCGCCGGGGCGAGAAGGCCCCGCTCCTTCAGAAGCGCCTTCGTATCCGGCCGGAGCGCGGCGAGGATGACGCGGAGCCCGGAGAGGATCGCCCGGTCGGAACTCGATGAGCCCTGCGAGACGAGGAAGAAGGGCGTGTTCGCAGGAAAAAGGTCGCCCTGCCCGTTCTTCTCGGATTTCGGATCGTGGTCGCGGTGCTCCGGGTAGACGTAGAGTTGGTTGAGCGCATAGGCGCGGGCGAGCCGGTCAGGACCGTCGGGCGAGGTGAGCGCCAGCCGCGCCTGGCTGCGCGCCAGCCGGCCCGTCACCGCGGTGGAGGAATTGCCGATCGTCGGCGCGTCAAAGATGAGCGAGAGGTTGACGCCGTAATGGAGACCAGCCGCCTGCGCCTCCGGCGCGTAGACCGTGCGCGCCATCTGCATCGGCCGGGCGTTCTGGCGGATCAGCGCGGAATGGTCCGAGTCCCGGTTATCGTAGAGATCGCCGACATTTCCGGCGGCGACGCCCCGCGCGACGAGGCGTTGCAGCGCCGCCATCTCGGGCGGCAGCTTCCCCTCGATCAGCGGAAAGCGGCGCATCGCCGGCAGCGCCTCGAACCGCGCGACAAGCGCGCCGACCCGCGGCGCCCAGTAGGTGTTGCTTTCGTCGACCAGCGCGGCGCCCATGTCGATCTTCCGGGGCGGGGGCGGCGGCGCGGGCGGCTTTGCGGCGGGCGCGGCGGCGGCCAGCGCGGCGAAGCGCGGATCGTCCGCCAGCCGGTCGAAGGGCGGCGCGAGAAACCGGCCGGCGACGCCTTCGAGCCCGAGCGCGACGGCGGCGGCGAGCGCCTCGAAGGCCGCGTCATCCTCCCCCGCGGCGGCGAGAAGCGCGGCCCGGTCGGCCTGGAGGAGCGCCGCCTTCGGCCAGCGGCGAAGCCCGGCCTCGATCGTCGCGCGGGCGGCGGGCGCCGCGCCTTCGGCCGCAAGGCGGAGCGCCCGGCGTTCGACCGCGTGGAAGGCCGGGGTTTCGAAGAGCGGCACGCCGCGCACCGCGGGCTCGGCCGCCGCCGCGCCGGCGAAGAGGAAAAGCGCGAGGGCGGCGGCCCTCATCGGCGCGCGGCCGCTTCGAGCGCCTCGAGATAGGCGGCGCGGATTGCCGGGCGGCGGAGCGGTTCGAGCCCGCCCGTCTCGCCGAGCGCGGCGAGGCGGTCCTTGAACGCGACCTCATCGCGGACAAGGCGGACGAGGCCGGCCTCGATCGCCGCATCGTCCATCGGGTCGGCCGAGACGACGACGGAGCCCTCCTCGAACCAGCCGTCGATGCCCCAGCCCTTCGGAATGAGGCAGGGCGCGCCGGCTAGGAGCGCCTCGGAGAACACCATGCCGAAGCTTTCCCGCTTCGAGACGAGGGCGAAGGCGGCGGCCTCGTTCAGCCGGCGCGCGACCTCCGTGTTCGGGACGGCGCCGAGAAACCGCACGCGGCCCGGCGCCGCGGCCCTGGCGAGCTTCGCCAGCGCGGCGAAGGCCGCCGGGTCGCCGCCGCCGAGAAGGTCGAGCCGGAGCGCGGGGATCGCCTTGCCGGCGCGGCCGACGGCGCGGATCAGCGCGGCCGCGTTCTTCCGCCCCGCCGAGGCGAAGTGGAAGGCGCTCACGATCGTGGTCGAACCCCGCTTTGGCGCCTGCGGCGCATCGGCGAGGATCGGGCACGGCAGGAGGCGCGCCGGCCCCTGCCGCGGGCCGAGGAGCGCGGCCATCCGTTCCGTCGTCCAGGGCGCGAAGGCGAAGATCACGGCCGCCTCCCGCCAGATCTCGGCATAGCGGGCGCGAAGGTCCCGCTTCGCGGCGACGATGCGCAGGTCGCTGTCCCCCTGGAGCGTGAGCATGAGCGGGACGCCCCAGCGGCGCGCGAGCGCCGCCGCGGCCAGACCTTCGACGGAAAGCTTGTGCGCATGGATCAGGTCGGGCCGCCACCCGGCCGCCTCGCAATCCGCGGCGATCCAGTCTGCGAGGCGGAGGAGATAGCGCTCGTGGAAAAGGCCCTTCGGCGGCGCGCCATAGGCGACGGCGCGGTGCCCTTCCCCCGCGCCGTCGGCGAAGTCGAGGGCCTCGATCCCTGCGCGCCAGCCGACCCGGTTCAGCGAGACGACGCGATGCTCACGCCCATCCGCCAGCGCGAGGAGGTTCGAAATCGCCCTGGTCTTCGCGGGCTGCAGCGGGTCCGGATAGTCGGCCGAGAGATGAAGAATCCGCATTGCGCCCCAGCCCTTTCGCATCGGCCCGACTATTTCCGATGCGCCGCCCCATGTCACCGGCCCGACTGCGGCGAACGTCGCAACCCCCGGTACACATTCCCGCGAATCGCACTCAACCAGTTATGAATGCAGGGTGAATTTTGGCCGTTAGCCTCGATTTCGTGACCAATTTCGGTTCATTTTCTGTTAATACCCGATTCGTGGAAGTTGCGCCGTGTCTGGTGTGTTCAGGCGGCGCGTCGGGGGCCCCAGTTCCAGTACGCTCGCCTCCGACCCAACCTGAGGGGCGAATGATGACTTGGTATGGCGGCGGCTATAGTTCCGTTAAGACTTATGAATTCACAGCATTCTCCGAGTCGTCTCTGTTGCGGGACGGCGACTCGAACCTGAACTGCGGCGACACCTTCACGATGCCGTGCTCCGCTGATGTCTGCATCAGCGTCAAGGACGACGACCGCTATCTTTCCGGCGACTCGTCCTGCTGGGGCAACGACAATGCGACCGACAGCTCCTACCAGAAGGCGTCGATCAACGACCCGGACGGCGGCGAGGTCGGCAACGGCGGGCAGATCTACGCCGAGCAGTATTTCTGGGTCTCCGACCAGCATGGCAACTGGTACGTCCTGATCGAGATCGAGCAGGAAGGTTCGGGCGACGACTACTTCGCCTTCTACACCAACGACTGCTACGGCGTTCCGCCGGCGGGCGCCGAGCTGACCGTTCGCGGCAGCTGCGACGTGAAGGGAGACTGGCTCTCCTATTCCTCGCTCGACTCCGGCGTGCCCTGCGACCCGGCCCCGGCGACCGGATCGATCTCCGGCACCGTATTCTGCGACAGCGACTGCGACGGCGTGCAGGATTTCGCGACCGTCACCTGCGGCGAGAACCTGTTCAAGAACGGCGGCTTCGAGGACTACTCGGTCACCAAGTCCTACAGCAGCTCGTGCTGGTGGGGCTGGGGCTCCTACGAGAAGGACTACGACCTCGCCGGCTGGAGCGAGACCGGCGACGTCGACATCGTCGAGAACTGCTACGGCGACGCCTATGTCGATCTCGGCAAGGGCGTGAAGATCGCCCAGACGATCGACATCGCCGAAGCGGGCGCCTACTGCCTCTCCTTCGACGTGGCGCCGAAGGGCTGCTATTCCTCCGACAACCGCTTCCAGCTCATCGTCGACGGCGTGGTGATCGGCTCCTACACGGTGACCAGGAGCCAGACGATCACCCTCGACATCGAGCTGCCGGCGGGCGCCAGCACGATCCAGTTCGTGTCTCTCAGCGGATCCTCCACCGGGGTCGCCCTCGATGACGTCGAGCTCCGGCAGAAGATCGTGACCGAGGCCGAGCCGGTGAAGGCGGGCGTGACCGTCGTCCTCCTCGACGCCAATGGCGACGAGGTGCTGGGGACCGACGGCCAGCCGATCACCACGGTGACGGACGCCGATGGCAATTATTACTTCACCGACATCCCGGTGGGCGACTACCGCGTGAAGTTCATCGCGCCGGACGGCCTCGCCTTCACCCAGCAGGATGCGGGCTCGAACGACGCCATCGACTCCGACGCGGACGCCGACGGCATGACCGGCGTCATCTCGGTGACGAAGAACCACACGACGACCGATGTCGACGCCGGGTTCTCCTACTGCGCCAACGAAGAGCCGGTGACCGCCAACGACGCGGCCTGCGTCTGCGACGGCGAGAGCGTCGCCATCGACGTGCTCGCGAACGACGTCGACCCGGAGAACGGCGCGCTCGCCATCACCGCGATCAAGATCGGCGGCGACTTCGTGGCCATCGCCGAAGGCGACAAGCTGACCCTCGACAGCGGCGCGACCGTGTCGCTCGTCGGCGGCCAGATCGTCTATGACGTGTCGGGCGTCGACGCCTTCGACGACCTCCTGGTCGGCGAGAGCCTCTCGGACAGCTTCGTCTACCAGGTGACCGACCTCGTCGGCCTGACCTCCGACGCGACGGTGGACGTGACGGTGAAGGGCGACGAGTACACCACCGCGATGCTCGCCGACGATCTCGGCGAGGTGGGCGTCGTGACGGGGTCTCTGGCCTTCGACACGACGATCGGCGGCTCACTCTACGACTTCGAAGTCGCCACGGTGGAGAACGCCACCTCGCGGCTCGGGCAGGTTCTGTCCTCGCTCGATCCATCCGCCATCGACCTTACCTTCTGCCTTTCGATCGTGTCTCCGATCGCTACGGCGCCGGCGGTCAATTCGTTCAACGTGAGCCTCTTCACGTCGGCCTCTTACTCGGCCGCCCTGGCGGGGGCGACGCCGTTCCCGGCCAGCGTCCCGGATCTCGGCGCAAACGCCGCGAACGTGGACAACGTGAACTGGCTGCTGAACGAGACCGAAGGTCTGTATGCTCTGGGCTACACCCAGGGGGACATGCAGCGGGCGATCTGGAACCTCGTCAACGGCGGTTCCGACAGCATCCTGAACAGCTCGGCGCTGAATAGCTACTTCAACGCCAACCCGGAGTTCGGGAACTTCACCAAGGCGAAGGAACTGACGGACCTCGCGCTCGCCAATGACGGCTTCGAAGCCGGCGAAGGCGACATCGTCGGCCTGATCCTTGATCCGGTCGGCGCCGACACCCAGCCGCTCGTGATCGGCGTCGAGTTCGACGATCTCAAGGAGCTTTGCGACTGCAACTGCGACCAGTTCGCCTGGGTCTGAACGTAAGGCGCGCCCGCTCCTGCGAGCGGGCGCGAAACACCAAGACCAGACGCAATCTGGCTCGACTTCGACTGTGACGTGACCTCTCGGCCCGGCGGATCGCCCGGCCAGCAATGTGGAGCAAGCAAATGAACAAGCTTCTGGTTCTCGGCCTCGCCCTCGTCGCCTCCCCGGCCTTCGCGAACGCCATTCCGTTCACGCCATCGACCTCGGTGCCCGAGATCGACGCGCTCGCCGGCGCGGCGGCCCTGGCGGTCGTCGGCGGCATCGTCGCGATCGTTCGGGATCGCGCGAAGCGCTGAAGCCAAGAGGGCCGGCGGCCTCGGTCGCCGGCCTCTCCCTTCCGGCTTGTGGCCCTCCGCCGCAACGGCCATCCTCCCGACAGGCCAACCAGCGGAACGCGTCATGACCACGCCGGACACGATCCGGGGCGAGGCCCCCGTCCCGCAGCGGGACGCAACGCGCCGCAACCTCCCGGCGCTCCTGATCTGCGGCCTCGTTCTCGCCGAACTGGCGCTGATCTCCCTCCTCTACATCAACGATTTCGCCTTCACCTGCCGGGACCGGGCGCCGGCCGTCTTCTGCGGCTTCCTCTCGCTCGCGCCGGCGCGGGCGCTGACCCTTTTCGGCGCCCTGGCGCTGGTGCTATTGCCGAAGCGGCGGGCGGCGGCGGCGATCTTCGCCGGGGCGCCGGCGCGGGGCGCGACGGGGTGGCTCGCGCTCAATCTCTGCGGCGTCGCGGCCCTTCTCGCGCCCTGGGCGTTCCTTTCCGACGCATCGGGCGGCGCGGGCTTCGCGCTTTCGGTCGCGCTCTGGCTCGGCGGCGGCGCGGCGGCGGCCTTCGGCGCCCTCTTCGCGCTGGCGGCGCCGGCGGGCTGGGCGGCGGCGGCGCGGCTCGGCGGCGCGCCGCTGGCGCTGGCGATCCCCGTCGCGCTGGCGGCGCCCGATCTTTCCCGGATCGCGCAGGGCTTCTGGAAGTGGGAGCCGCTGGCCGACGCCACCTTTGCGGCCGC
>CALFYQ010000228.1 GCA_937952085.1 uncultured Paracoccaceae bacterium
GCCCGGGTCGTGCTGAAGGACGCGCCGATCCTGGTGCTGGACGAGGCGACCTCGGCGCTCGATTCCGAGGTCGAGGCGGCGATCGAGGGCAGCCTCGCCGAGCTGATGGAAGGCAAGACCGTCATCGCCATCGCGCACCGGCTCTCCACCATCGCGCGGATGGACCGGATCGTGGTGCTGGACGAGGGCCGGATGGTCGAGGCCGGGCCGCATGGCGAGCTCGTGGCCCGGGGCGGGCTCTACGCCCGGCTATGGGCGCGGCAATCCGGCGGCTTCATCGGCCTCGAGGCGGCGGAATGACGACCGGCCATGCGCCCGGCGCGGTAGACGCCGGGCCGGGCGCAGCCTAGCTATCGCGCATGCTGCGCCGCTTCGCCTCCCTGATCCGGCCCTTCGCCCCGGCGGCGGGGGCGCCGCCGACGAGCTTCTGGCCCTTCATCCGCTGGGTGCTTTCGGGCGGCTGGCCGGCGATTTCGGCGGCGGCGGCGGCGGGCGCCTTCGTCGGCGTGCTCGAGAGCGTCGGCGCGCTCCTGATCGGCTGGACCATCGACCGCGCCCTCGCGCACGGGGCCGAGGGATATTTCGAATCCGAATGGTTCTGGCTCGGCGGCGTGGCGATCTTCTTCCTGATCTTGCGCCCGGTCTCGCTGGCGCTCAACGCCGCGCTCAACGCCGTCTCGCTCGGGCCGAATCTCTCTCCGCAGATCGTCGCGCGGCTGAACCGGCACACGCTCGGCCAGGCGCTGAAGTTCTTCGACGACGATTTCGCCGGCCGCCTCGCGCAAAAGCAGATGCAGACCGCGACCGCGATCACCGAGATCGCGCTGGAGACGACGAACTCGATCTTCTTCGCGCTCGCCGCCGTCATCGGCGCGCTTCTCGTCCTCGGCCAGGTGAACTGGGAGCTGATGGCGCTCCTCGCGATCTGGCTCGTTGCCTATTGGCGGCTCGTCGCCTGGTACCTGCCACGGATCCGCGCCAGGGCGACGGCCCGCGCCGAGGCCCGCGCCGCGGTGACCGGGCAGATCGTCGACACGCTCTCCAACATGGCGGTGGTGAAGCTCTTCGCCCATGTCGGGCGGGAGGAGCAGGGCGCCGAGAAGGCGCTCGCGGCCTTCCGCGAGCGGGCGCTCGATTTCGGCGTGCTGGCGGCCGGGTTCCGCGGCGCGCTGATGCTCCTCGCCGGGTTCCTGCCGGTGATGCTGGTCGGCGGCGCGCTCTGGCTCTGGCAGGGCGGCGGCGCCAGCGCGGGCGACATCGCCATCGCCGGCATGCTCTCGACCCGGATCGCGCAGATGTCGGGCTGGATCAGCTTCACCGCCATGGTGATCTTCGCCAATCTCGGCGAGGCGGAGGACGGGATGCGCACCCTGACCCCCCCGCACGGCGTCACCGACCCGGCGGAGGCGAAGCCGCTCGGCCGCGCGCGGGGCGAGATTCGCTTCGACGACGTGACGATGAGCTATGGCCGCGCCGGCGGCGGCGGGCTCGACCATTTCTCGCTCCATGTCCGGCCGGGCGAGAAGGTGGCGCTGGTCGGCCGCTCCGGCGCCGGGAAATCCACCGCGCTCGCCCTCCTTCTCCGGCTCTACGACGTCGAGGAAGGCCGCGTGACGCTGGACGGGATCGACGTGCGGGAACTTCGGCAGGACGATCTCCGCCGGCAGGTCGCCATGGTCCGGCAGGAGACGGCGATGTTCAACCGCGCCGCGGAGGAGAATATCCGCTACGGCCGCCCCGACGCCGCCTGGGAGGAGGTGGTCGCCGCCGCGCGCGAGGCGGAGGCCCACGATTTCATCCTCGAGCTTGAGGACGTGAAGGGCCGCGAAGGCTACGAGGCGCATCTCGGCGAGCGCGGCGTGAAGCTTTCGGGGGGGCAGCGCCAGCGCATCGCCCTCGCCCGCGCGATCCTGAAGGACGCGCCTGTCCTCGTCTTGGACGAGGCGACCTCCGCCCTCGATTCGGAGGCGGAGGCGGCGATCCAGGAGAGCCTAGAGCGGCTGATGGCGGACCGGACGGTGATCGCCGTCGCGCACCGGCTCTCCACCATCGCGCGGATGGACCGGATCATGGTCATGGAGAACGGCCGGGTCGCCGAGGAGGGGAGCCACGCCGAACTGGTCGCGAAGGGCGGGCTCTACGCCGGCTTCTGGGCCCGTCAATCGGGCGGGTTCATCGGCCTCGAAGCGGCCGAGTGAAAGAAAGACCCCGCTCTGGGGGTGGCGGGGCCAGTGCGTCGCCGGACAGGGACAGCAGGGTTGCGACGGGGAACCTCCAGCGCCGGAAAACCGGATCGAGCTTCACCTCCACCTTCCGGCGAGATGACGACGACATCACGCAGAATCGGTGAAGATTCGGTTACGAGGCGAGTGCGAATCAACCCTCGCGGGAACCGCCCCAAAGCCCGTCCAAACGGCCGCGAAAATCGCCGCCCGCGCGCGAGCGCGACGAAAGCGCGCCCCATTCCGGGCGCCTAGTCGCTTTACGGCGCCGTGGCGGCGCGGTAAGTCCCCGTTTCAATGAGCGGACGCGCGTCGCGCGCCCGGCAAGCCGGTCGCCGCTGAGCGGCGCCCGCCAGACGAAGGGGTGAGCCGTGTCGGAAACCGCTGGAACCCGGAGGGATTTCCTCTACGTCGCGACCGCCGCGGCCGGCGCCGTTGGCGTCGGCGCGTCGGTCTGGCCGCTGGTCGACCAGATGAACCCGAGCGCCGACGTCCGCGCGCTCGCCTCGATCGAGGTCGACGTCTCGGGCGTCGAGGAAGGCACCCAACTTACCGTGAAGTGGCTCGGCAAGCCGGTCTTCATCCGGCTGCGGACGCCGGAGGAGATCGAGGCCGGCCGCGCCGTCGACCTTTCGGAACTCCGCGACCAGTCGGCCGAGAACGCCAACAAGCCGGGCGCGATCGCGGACGACCAGAACCGCACGCTCGACGAAGACGGCCGCTGGCTGGTGATGATGGGCGTCTGCACCCATCTCGGCTGCGTCCCGCTCGGCGACGGCGCCGGCGATTTCGGCGGCTGGTTCTGCCCCTGCCACGGCTCGCACTACGACACCGCCGGCCGGATCCGTAAGGGCCCGGCGCCGCGCAACCTCCCCGTCCCCGTCGCCGGCTTCGTCAGCGACGGCACGATCCGCCTCGGTTGAGGAGCCAGGTCATGAGCGGCATTCCGCACGAGCACTACGAGCCGAAGACCGGCATCGAGAAGTGGATCGAGTCCCGCCTCCCGATCATCGGGCTGCTGTACGGGACGCTGATGATCCCGACCCCGAAGAACCTCAACTGGATGTGGATCTGGGGCATCGTCCTCACCTTCTTCCTGGCGGTTCAGATCGTCACCGGCATCACGCTGGTGATGCACTACACCCCTGACGCGAAGCTCGCCTTCGGCTCGGTCGAGCACATCATGCGCGATGTGAACGGCGGCTGGCTTCTGCGCTATCTCCACGCCAACGGCGCCTCGTTCTTCTTCATCGCCGTCTACATGCACATCTTCCGCGGTCTCTATTACGGCTCGTACAAGGCCCCGCGGGAGATCACCTGGATCATCGGCATCCTGATCTATCTCGCCATGATGGCGACGGCGTTCATGGGCTACGTGCTGCCCTGGGGCCAGATGTCCTTCTGGGGCGCGACCGTCATCACCGGCCTCTTCGGCGCGCTGCCGCTGATCGGCGAGCCGATCCAGACCTGGCTGCTCGGCGGCCCGGCGGTCGACAACTACACGCTGACCCGGTTCTTCTCGCTGCACTACCTGCTCCCGTTCGTCATCGCCGGGCTGGTCGTCGTGCACATCTGGGCCTTCCACTCGACCGGCAACAACAACCCGACCGGCGTCGAGGTTCGTCGCGGCTCGATCGACGAGGCGAAGAAGGACACCGTTCCCTTCTGGCCCTACTACGTCATCAAGGACGTGCTCGCGCTGATGCTCGTGCTGATCTTCTACGCGATCTTCGTCTTCTTCATGCCGAACTATCTCGGCCACCCGGACAACTACATCGAGGCGAACCCGCTGGTCACCCCGGCGCATATCGTGCCGGAATGGTACTTCCTGCCGTTCTACGCGATCCTCCGGGCGATCACCTTCGACATCCTCTGGATCATCCCGGCCAAGCTCGGCGGCGTGCTGCTGATGTTCGGCTCGATCGCGGTGCTGGCGCTGGCGCCCTGGCTCGACACCAGCCGGGTCCGCTCGGGCCGCTACCGGCCGATGTTCCGCTGGGCGTTCCTCGTCCTCGTCGTGGACTTCTTCATCCTGATGTGGGCCGGCGGCCAGCCGCCGGAGGGCATCGTCCCGATCCTGTCGCTGCTCGGCACGATCTACTGGTTCGCCTACTTCCTGGTGATCCTGCCGGTGCTCGGCATCACCGAGAAGCCGCTGCCGACCCCGGCGACGATCGAGGCCGATTTCGACGCGCACTACCCGCCGAAGGCCGACGCCCCGACCGGCGGCGCGCGCCCGAGCCCGGCCGAGTGAGCGGAGGAGAAAGAGCAATGCGCACCCTGATCGCTTCCGCTGCGGCCGCCGGCCTCGCGCTCGGCCTCGCCGCCCCCGCCTTCGCCGCTGGCGGCGGCGGCCATATCGAAGACCACGCCTTCAGCTTCGAGGGGCCCTTCGGGAGCTTCGAGACTCACCAGCTTCAGCGCGGCTTCCAGGTCTGGCTCGAGGTCTGCTCGGCCTGCCACGGGCTGAAGTTCGTCTCGATCCGCAGCCTCGGCGAAGAGGGCGGCCCGATGTTCCCCGACGCCCAACTGAAGGCGATCGCGGCGATGTACGAGGTCGCCGACGAGGAAGGCGAGCCGGGCGACACCCGGCCGGCCAAGGTCTCCGACAAGTTCCCGGCCAATACCGGCGCCGGCGCCCCCGATCTCAGCCTGATGGCGAAGGCGCGGGCCGGGTTCCACGGGCCGGCCGGGCTCGGGATCAACCAGTTCGTCAAGGGTGTCGGCGGGCCCGAATACATCATGGCGCTGCTCCTCGGCTACAGCGGCGAGGAGATGGAGCAGGCCGGCGCCGTGCTGTACGAGAACCACGCCTTCCCGTCGGGCTACATCTCGATGCCGCCGCCGCTCTCGGAAGGCCTCGTCACCTACCAGGACGGGACCGAGGCGACGATGGAGCAGATGGCCGAGGACGTCTCCGCCTTCCTGATGTGGACGGCCGAGCCGAAGATGATGGAGCGCAAGCAGGCCGGGTTCCGGAACATCGGCTTCCTGATCCTGCTCTTCGTGCTCTTCTACCTGACCAACAAGAAGCTCTGGGCGCCGATCAAGCGGAAGAAGTTCTGATCGGGCCGAGACGGCCAAGCGGGGCCCCGCCGGAGCGATCCGGCGGGGCCTTTGCGTTTCGGCGCGTTGCGCGGGCCGAGCGCCGGGCCTAGGCTCCCCGGAGGCGCGGCCGCGCGAAAGGCCCGCGCGGGGGCCGGAGGCGCCGGATGTCGGACTCGCTCACCCAGCCGGAGGCGGAGGCGGCCGCTTCTTTCGATACGGTCGACGTCGCCATCATCGGGGCCGGCATTTCCGGCATCGACGCGGCGCGCCACCTTCGGGAGCGCCACCCCGGCCTCTCCTTCGCCATCGTCGAGAAGCAGGCGGAGTTCGGCGGCACCTGGCGGACCCACCGCTTCCCCGGCATCCGCTCCGACAGCGACCTTTACACCTTCGGCTTCGCCTGGAAGCCCTGGCTCGGCCCCGCCATAGCCACTCGGGAGGAGATCCTCGCCTATCTCGGCGAGGCGATCGAGGAGACCGGGCTCGCCGGCCGGATCCGCTACGGGCTCGAGCTTCACGCCGCGCGCTGGTCGAGCGCCGAGGCGCGCTGGCTGCTTGAGATGCGCGACGCCGAGACGGGCGCGCCCCGCCGCCTCGCCTGCCGGTTCCTCTGGATGTGCCAGGGCTATTACCGGCACGAGCAGGGCTACACACCGGGCTGGGAGGGGATGGAGCGGTTCGGCGGCCGCATCGTCCACCCGCAGACCTGGCCGGAGAACCTCGACCTCGACGGCCGGCGCGTCGTCGTGATCGGCTCCGGCGCGACGGCGGCGACGCTGATCCCCGCCATCGCCGGCCGCGCCGCCCATGTGACGATGCTTCAGCGCTCGCCGACCTATTTCTTCCCGCGGCCGAGCGTCAATGAACTGGCCGACCGGCTCCGCGCGCTCGACGTGCCGGACGAGTGGCTGCACGAGATCATGCGCCGGAACTACCTCGCCGAGCAGAAGGAGGTCCGCCGCCGCGCGAAGGAGGAGCCGGATGCGCTCGCTGCGGACCTGATCGGCGCGGCGCGGGCGATGCTCGGCCCCGATTACGACATCGACACCCATTTCCGCCCGCGCTACCGGCCCTGGCGGCAGCGCATCGCCATGGTGCCGGACGGCGATTTCTTCGCCGCGATCCGGGCCGGCCGCGCCTCGGTCGAGACGGACGAGATCGAGCGCTTCACCGAAACCGGGCTCGCCCTCGCCTCCGGCCGGGTGCTGGAGGCGGACGTGATCGTCACCGCGACGGGGCTCGATCTTCTCCCTCTCGGCGGCGTCGCCTTCGAGGTGGACGGCGCGGCGCTCGACGTCTCCGAGGCGGTCACCTATCGGGGCATGATGTTTTCCGGCGCGCCGAACCTCGCCTGGGTTTTCGGCTATCTCCGCTCCTCCTGGACGCTGCGGGCGGACCTCGTCTCCGATTATGTCTGCCGGCTCCTCTCGCACATGGCGGCGACGGGGACGCGCGCGGTGACCCCGACGCTACTGCCGGAGGAGCGGGAGATGCCGCGCCTCCCCTTCATCGACCCGGAGAACTTCAACGCGGGCTACGTGATGCGGGCGCTCGACCGGATGCCGAAGCAGGGCGACCGGGCGCCCTGGACGATGACGCAGGATTTCGAGATCGACCGCGTCGAGCTTCCCGCCGCGCCGCTGGACGACCCGCGGCTCGTCTATTCCTGAACGCGGCCCCGCCCGCTTCGCCGGCGGGACCGCGAAGCCTCAGGCGAGCGCCGCCGCCACCGCTTCGTCCAGCGTCGTCGTCGGCCGGCCGATGAGGCGGGAGAGCGCGCGGCCCTCGTCGAGATAGCAGCCGCTCGGGGCCGCCGCGTCGAGCCCGGCGAGGAAGCCGGCGAGCCAGCCCGGCAGCCCCGCCCCTTCGAGCGCGGCGGCGTAGTCCGCCTCCGGCAAGTCGCGATAGGGGATCTCCCGCCCGGCCTTCCGCGAAAGCGCGGCGGCGAGGTCCAAAAGCGTGAAGGCGGCGTCGCCGGCGAGTTCATAGGTCGCGCCCTCGTGGCCGGGGCCGGTCAGCGCTTCCGCCGCCGCTGCGGCGTAGTCGGCCCTCGCGGCGGAGGAAAAGCGCCCCGCCCCCGCCGCGCCGAGCACCGCGCCATGGGCGAGCGCGGCGGGGAGGGAGCCGGTGTGGTTCTCGAAATACCAGCCGTTCCGGAGGAGCGTGACGCCGAGACCGGAGGCGCGGAGCGCCGCCTCCGTCTCCCGGTGCTCCGGCGCGAGGGAGATCGGCGAGGACTCGGCGCGAAGGAGGCTCGTATAGGCGACGCGGCGGACGCCCGCCGACTTCGCCGCCTCGATCACCGCGAGATGCTGCGGCACGCGGCGCCCGACCTCGCTGGCCGAGATGAGGAGGAGCGTCGAGACGCCTTCGAGCGCGGACCCAAGCGTCTCCGGCCGGTCGTAATCCGCCTGGCGCGCCTCGACCCCGGCGGGGAGCTTGCCCGGGTCCCGCGCCAGAGCGACGGGGGCGACGCCCTTCGCCTTCAGCGCGTCGAGAACGAGGCGACCGAGATGGCCGGAGGCTCCGGTGACGGCGATCTTCATGGGCATGTCCTTTCCTGCTGCCGGGGAGGGACATGGGCTCTTCACAGACGAATCGTAAGTACATACATATTTGTTAGTATGAGCGGTGCGCCCATCTCACTTTCCGAACGCCTCCGCCGCGGCGACCTGATGGCCGCCGCCTGCCCCTCGCGCGACGTGCTCCGTCATGTGACGAGCCGCTGGGGTGTCCTCGTGCTGATCGCGCTGGAGACGGGGCCGATCCGTTTCGGCGCGCTTCGCCGCAGGATCGGCGGGGTGAGCGAGCGGATGCTGGCGCAGACGCTGCAATGGCTGGAAGGCGACGGTCTGGTGGCCCGCCACGTCTTCGACGTGGTCCCGCCCCATGTCGAATACGAACTGACCCCGCTCGGCCGCGAGGCCGCCGCCCGCGTCGCCGCCCTCGCCGACTGGATCGAGGCCAGCCTGCCTCGCATCGCCGAGGCATGGGCCGAACGGCGGGGCGAAGGCTAGCCGGCGGCGCCGAGGAAGAGATCGGCCAGCGCCTCGATCTCCGCGGCGGAGAGCGGCGGCTCGCCCGGCGGCCGCGTCACCCGCCCGAGATAGGCCCAGTAGAGCGCCCGCGCCCGGATCCGCGGCCGGCCGAGCGCGGCGAAGAGCCGTTCGAGATAGGCGAGCCGCCGCTCATCCACCACCCGCGCCGCCTTCGCCGCTTCCGGCGCCTCGGCGGCCCAGGCCCGCACGGCGCGCTCCAGCCCGTCCTCCGCCGAAAGCGCGCGGCGGATCAGGGCGCGCGCGCGGCTTTCGGGGCGTTCGCCCTCGGATTCGATCCGGCGGATCACCGCCTCGGTCATCCGCGCCCGCCAGGCGTCGAGCAGCGCCGCGTGGAACGCCGCGAGATCGGCGAAGTGCCAGTAAAAGCTCCCACGGCTGACGCCGAGCGACTTCGCGAGCCGATCCGCCCGCAGCCCGCCCGCCCCCTCGTCGCGCAGCGTGCGGAGGCCGTGGTCGATCCATTGCGTGCGGGTCAGGCGCTCGCGCATGGGCGCTCCATACAGAGATGTATTGACTCCGGCCAGAAGATTCGGCACCTGATACGTACACTACTGTATGGAGGTTCGGATGCAGGATGCGCTCTTCGGTTTCGCGGGCGGCCTCGGCGTCGCCGCGGCGCTGATCCACGGCTGGCTCGGCGACAGCCGGATCGTCGCGCCGCTGGCGGCCGCCGCGCCGGGCTTTCGCTTCCGCACCTTGCGGGCGGTCTGGTTCCTCAGCGCGCTCTACTGGTTCGCGCCGGGGGCGCTCCTTCTCGCCGCGCCCTTCGCGCTCGACGCGCCGGTGGCGCGCGCGCTGGCCCTCGCGGCGGCCTTCGCCTATGCCGCCGGCGCGGCGGCGAACGCCTGGGCCTTCCGGCTCCGGCATTTCGGCGCGGCGATCCTCGGCCTCGCCGCCGCGCTTTCGGCCGCCGCCGCCCTCGCCTAGCGCGGCGCGCGGAAGCGGGCCTTGAGCCCGCCCAGCCGCTCGCTTTCGTGCAGCGTCAACTCGCCGCCATGACTGCGGGCGATGTCGAGCGCGATGGAGAGGCCGAGGCCGACGCCGCCGCCCTTGTCCTGGTTGCGCGCCGGGTCGAGCCGCTCGAAGGGCCGGAACGCGGCCTCGCGCGCCTCGGCGGGGATGCCCGGGCCGTCATCCTCCACGGTGAATTCGATGAACTTCCGCGCCACCCGCGCGGTGACCTCGATCCGTGAGCCGAACTCGACCGCGTTGCCGACGAGGTTGGCGAGCGCCCGCTTCACCGCCATGCGCCGGAGCCGCGCGGTGGCGTCGTCGGGCGTGTCCACCGTGGCGAAGACCGAAACCTGCGCGCCGCGCCGGCGGGCGTCCGCCGCCACCTCCTCGGCGAGGCGAACCGGATCGACCTCGCTGATCTCCTCGCCCGACTCGCCTTTCGCGAAGGCGAGGAACTCGGCGAGCATCCGCTCCATCTCGTCGACGTCGCGGCGAAGCTCCTTCATCTCCGATCCGCCATCGTCGACCAGCGCCAGCGCCAGCTTCATCCTCGTGAGCGGGGTGCGAAGGTCGTGGCTGACGCCGGAGAGCATCTTGGTGCGCTCGCGGATCTGCCGTTCGAGCCGCGCCTTCATGTCGAGAAAGGCGGCGCCGGCCTTCTTCACCTCCTCCGCGCCGCGCGGGCGGAAGGCGAGGTCCCGCCCCTTGCCGAACTCCTCCGCGGCCTTCGCCAGCGCGCGGATCGGCTGGATCTGCTTGTTGAGGAAGAAGATGGCGATGAGGATCAGCCCGAAGGCCGCGCCAAACATCCAGAAGAGGAGGTATTCCGGGTTCTTCGCGATCATCCGTGAGCGCGGGATCAGCACGCGGAGCACGCCCTTCGCCGTCTGCACCCGCGCGTCGATGGTGCGCGAATCGGAGACGAGGTCGAGCGCCATCGGCCGCGTGACGCCCTCCTTGAAGGCCTGCTCGATGGCGCCGCCCGGAATGTCGTAGAATTCCCGGATCGCGTCGGCCGCGACGACCTGCCCCTCGGCGACGCCGAACTTCATCCCGAGCGGCGCGGCGAGCTCGTCGAGTTCCGCCTGCGCCGCCTCGGCGTCCTTCGCCTGCTCCACCACCTCGACGGCGTAGTTGAGCTCCAGCGCCACCGCGCGCGCCATCTGCCGCGTCGCGCCCTCGAAATGGCGCTGGACGAAGACATAGGCGACGACCGCCTGCAGCAGGATCATCGGCAGGATGAAGATCAGAAGGGCGCGGCCGAAGAGGCTCCGGGGAACGTAGCGCTTGAAGATCATCCTGAGCCTCGCGAGAAGGACGATAGGTCGGGCGCGGTCCCGGCGCAATCGGGGGTGGCGATGTCTGATCCGTTCGACCGGGACCCGCGGGCCGAATACGGGGTTCCGGTCCGGCTCGCGCCGCTGGTTCGCCGCCTCACCGCGCCGAACGCCTCGCCGATGACCTTCACCGGCACGCAAACCTATCTGGTCGGCGAGGGCGAGGTGGCGGTGATCGACCCCGGCCCGGTCTCGCCGGACCATGTGAAGGCGCTCCTCGCCGCGCTGGCGCCGGGCGAGCGGATCGGGGCGATTCTCGTCACCCACACCCATGTCGACCACAGCCCGGGCGCCGCGCTCCTGACGGAAGCGACCGGCGCGCCAACCTACGCCTTCGGCCCGCACGGCGCCGGGCTTTCCGAGATGATGGCGGGGCTCGCCGCCTCCGGCGCGGAATTCGGCGGCGGCGAGGGCGGCGACCACGCCTTCCGGCCGGACGAGACGATGGCGGAGGGCGCAGTCTTCGAGATCGGCGGCGCCCGGCTCACCGCGCTCCACACGCCGGGGCACCTCTCGAACCACCTCGCCTTCGCGCTCGAAGGGCCGGAAGGCGGGCTCTTCACCGGCGATCTGGTGATGGGCTGGGCGACGACGCTGGTCTCCTCGCCCGAAGGGGACATGGCGGCCTTCATGGCCTCGATGGCCCGGCTCGAAGGGCGGGAGGACCGCGTCTTCTGGCCCGGCCACGGCCATGAGGTCGGCGACCCGAAAGGGATGCTGGCGCACCAGATCGCGCATCGCCGCGGGCGGGAGGCGCAGATCGTCGAGGGCCTCTCGGCGGCCGGGGCCGCAACGCCGGCGGAGCTGACCGCGACGATCTACGCCGACGTGGACAAGCGGCTCCACGGCGCGGCGGCGCGGAACGTCTTCGCGCATCTGCTCGGCCTCGTCGCGGAAGGGCGGGCGAAAGCGGAGGGCGCGCTCGCCCCCGGCGCGCGGTTCCGGCTCACGGGCTGAGCGCGGCTCAGCGGCAGATGTTGCGAAGCGCCACCCAGGCCTGATCGTCCAGCGCCGGCTCGAACGGCGTCTCGCCGACCGTGTCGGCCGCCGCCGTCGCATCCGCCCGCGCGTCCGGGTCGGGATGCGTGGCGAGATGCGCGAAGATCGTCGGCCCGCCCTCCCCCTCCGGCTTCAGCGCGCGGAGGAAAGCGGCGAGCGGCGGCGTCGGCAGGCCCTCCCTGGCGAGGAGGCGGGTCGCGAAGGCGTCCGCCGCCGTCTCCGCGTCCCGCTGGTAGCCGGAACGGATCAGCGCCTCGGAAAGCGCCACCGTCACCGTCGCGCCGGTGAAATCGCCGAGGAGGAGGCCGACGACGCCCGCCGTGCCGGCGGCGCGGAGCGCGAGGCGCGTCGGGTCCCGCGCCACGACATGGCCGATCTCGTGAGCGAGGACGCCGGCCACCGCCTCGGGGTTGTCCGCCTTCCGGAGCAGCCCGTCGAAGAGGACGATCCGCCCGCCCGGCAGCGCGAAGGCGTTGACCATCGGATGGTCGAGCACGACGACGGATATCGGCAGATGCGCGCCGGCGCTCCGCTCCAGCCGCGCGGTCAGCTTCGCCAGCGCCCGTCCGCCCGGCCCGCCTTCGCAGAACCGGGCGTTCTCGCCGGCGACGAGGCGGGCGAACTGGCCCTCCATCTCCTCGCCCATCGCGATCTCCGCCTCGGGCGGGATCAGCGCGGCCAGCCGGTCGGAAAGCGCCGGGGCGATCTCGAAGAGGATGAGCCAGACCGCGACGAGCGCCGCGACCGCCCAGAGAAGCGCCCGCCGCCAGCGCGGTCGATCCGCCTTCGGGCGGGCGTCGAGCGAGGGCGCGACGGCGCGGATCGCGGCGACGAGGTCCCGGTCCTCGACCACCAGCCGCTCCTCCGAGCCTTCGCCGGGCGTGAGGGAGAGCGCGCCGGCGCCGGCGCCGAGATCGCGGAGCCCCGCCAGCGACCAGTGCGCGATCGGCGTGTCGTCCGACCGCATCAGGATGAGCGAGGCGTCGCCGAACTTTACGATCACGTCGCGCGGCTCTGCGCTCTCCCCGTCGAAATAGCGGCCGGTCGCTTCGAGAAGCTCGTATTTCGTCAGCGCGGTCATCAGAACCCGTCCGCCCCCAGCGCATCGGCGAAGCCGCCGGCCTCGGTCGCCGCGTCTTCCGGCCGCTGCCGGGCGCGACCTGCGGCGTCCAGATCGAAGATCACCATCGAGCCGCATACCGCGTGGATCATCGGATGGGTCAGGAAGGCGTGCCCGAGCGCCGACCAGAGCGCGACGAGCGGGAGGTAGAGCGCGGCGAGAACGGCGAGCGGAAGGAGCGAGGCGACGAGGCCGTCCTCGCGCATCATCGCCTCGATCTCGGTCAGCGACGAGTTGTCGAGCGAGAAGCCGATCATGGCCGCCACGATCGCAATCACGAGGAACGCCGCGCCGACCGCGAGCGCATGGACAATCGCCGCCGACAGCAACACTCCGACCACCCTCCAGAACCCGAGCGTGACGCGGGCGGCGGTGCGGCCGCCGAGCACGGTGTTCGACGCCAGATGGCGGAAGGAGAAGACCTTGTGCCGCAGCAACGCCACCGCGCCCACGAGGAACGTGAGCATCGGGATCAGCGTGGCGAAGACGACGAACCACTCGTCCCGCCCGTCGCGGGAGCCGACGACCGCCAGGCCGACGGCCCCCCCGGCGATCACCGCCACGGACAGCCAGGTCCACAGCCAGCTTCGGAACAGCGGCCCGAGCGTCGCGCGCTGCTCGAAGCGGAGATCGCCGAAGAAGGTGCGGTCCTTCATGAACCGGTCGAGCCGTAGCTGCATCAACGGGTAGAGGAGGCCGAGGCTGAGGATCGTCGCCAGCCACCAGAGCGAGGCGCGAAGCGCATAGCCCCAGGCGCCCGGCTCCACGCCGAAGCGGACGCCGCGCCAGCGGGTGCGCGCCAGCACATAGCGCCGCGCCCGATAGCGCGCCCAGAACCAGAGCGGCGCGAGGGCGAGGAGCGGGGCCTGCAGCGCCGCGATGTTCCCCTGGAAGGCCGAGAGCCCGAAGAAGGTGAGCGCGAGGTTCACCACGACGAGATAGACGGCGAGGATCACCAGCGCGACCAGGAAGCCGATCAGCTTCTCGATCGCCCGACCGGTATATTCGAACGGGTCTCCCGCGAGGCTGATCGACGACCAGTAGTGCCGCCGGAGCCGCGTCACCATCCAGAACCGGCCGAGCCCGAGCGTCAGGACGGTGAGGAGCATGCGCGAGAGGGCGAGGCCGAACAGCCGGCCGCGGCGCCCCGAATAGACCGGCGCGACCGGCGCGGGCGCGCGCGCCGCCGGCGACCAGGGACCCGGCGCCGGCCCACGCTCCGCCGTGTCATCCATGTCGCGAACGTCCTCTCAATCCATGCGCCGAATCATAGGCGCCCGCGGATACCGCCGCAATGCGGCGCCCGGAGGGCGGCTTGGCCCGGCGCGCTCAGAAAAGGAAGCGCCAGTCGGCGAGATCGTCGGCGGCGAAGTCGAGAAGCGTGAGGCGGAGCCCGTCCGCAAGCACCAGCGCGCCGGCGCCCGTGTCGACGAGCCGCAGGTCTTCGAGGCCGATCGCGAAGGCGGAAAGGTCGATCCGGTCCGCGCCGCGGCCGAAATCGGCGATGGCGTCGGCGCCGCCGCCGGGCGCGAAGAGGAAGCGGTCGGCGCCGGCGCCGCCGTTCAGAAGGTCGGGGCCGGCGCCGCCGGAGAGCGTGTCGGCGCCGGCGCCGCCAAAGAGGCTGTCCCGCCCCGCGCCGCCGATCAGCCGGTCCGCGCCCGCGCCGGCGGAGAGCCGGTCCCCGCCGGCGGCGCCGTCGAGCGCGTCGCCGCCGCCGCCGCCGCGAAGGAGGTCCGCCCCGCCCCCGCCGGAGAGCGCGTCGGAGCCGCCGCCGCCGAGGAGGCGGTCCCGCCCGGTTCCGCCGAGCAGCCGGTCGTTTCCGCCGCCGCCGCCAAGCGAGTCGGC
>CALFYQ010000229.1 GCA_937952085.1 uncultured Paracoccaceae bacterium
CCGCGCCGTCAGGTCCACCGTCGTGCAAGGGCGGAACTTCCCGGCCAGCGCCGCGAGGGTCAGGACCGAGGCGGTGTCGGCCGCCGCGGCCAGCGCCTGGCCGCAGACCACGCCGCCGCCCTCGCCGCCCCGCCGCACCAGATCCGCCCCCGCGGGCAGCACGAAGCGGCAGCCCGTCGCGCCGATCTCCACCGGCTTCAGCCCCAGCGCCTGAACCCAGGGCGCGAAGATCTCGCGGTGCAGCGCCTCGATCTCCTTCAGCGTCATCCGTCCCTCATATGTTACGAAACTTCGTTTGACGTGGCGTTTTCCGTCACATATTCTAATGCTCATCCAGAGCAGCGGAATCGGCAAGGGCGCGCGCATGTATTCCCAGGGCCTGATCGGCGCATCTCACGAAGAAACCGAGACGCCGGAATTCCTCAAAGCCTTCCAGCGGCGGATCGACGCCGAGGAGAAGATCGAGCCGAACGACCCGATGCCGGAGGCCTATCGCAAGACGCTGATCCGGCAGATCGGCCAGCACGCCCATTCCGAGATCGTCGGGATGCTGCCAGAGGGCAACTGGCTCACCCGCGCGCCCTCGCTGAAACGCAAGGCGATCCTCCTCTCCAAGGTGCAGGACGAGGGCGGCCACGGCCTCTATCTCTACGCCGCCGCGGAAACGCTCGGCGTCAGCCGGGAGGAGATGACCGAGCAGCTTCTCGCTGGCCGCGCCAAGTTCTCCTCGATCTTCAATTACCCGACGCTTTCCTGGGCCGATATCGGCGCGATCGGCTGGCTGGTCGACGGCGCGGCGATCATGAACCAGATCCCGCTCTGCCGCTGCTCCTACGGGCCCTACGCCCGCGCGATGATCCGCATCTGCAAGGAGGAGAGCTTCCACCAGCGGCAGGGCTACGAGATCATGCTCACGCTCTGCCGCGGGACCGCGGCGCAGAAGGCGATGGCGCAGGACGCGCTCGACCGGCTCTGGTGGCCGTCGCTGATGATGTTCGGCCCGCACGATTCCGACAGCGCGCATGGCGAGCAGTCGATGAAGTGGAAGATCAAGCGCTTCACCAATGACGAGCTTCGCCAGAAATTCGTCGACGCGACGGTTCCGCAGGCGGAATTCCTCGGCCTCACGGTCCCCGACCCCGAGCTTCGCTGGAACGAGGCGACCGGCCATTACGAGTTCGGCGCGCCGGACTGGGACGAGTTCTGGCGCGTGGTGAAGGGCGGCGGGCCGATGACGCGCGACCGCGTCGCGGCCCGGCGGAAGGCCTGGGAGGAAGGCGCCTGGGTCCGTGAGGCGGCGCTCGCCCACGCCGCGAAACGGAAGGCGCGGGATGCGGCGGCGAAGACGGCCGCCGAGTGATGCATCTCGCCCAATTCAACATCGCCCGCGCCCGCTGGCCGCTGGAAGACCCGCGCATGAAGGTCTTCAACGATAATGTCGAGCGGATGCACGCCATCGCCGACCGCACGCCCGGCTTTCTCTGGCGGATGGGCGGCGACGCGGCGAAGGAGACGATCTGGGGCGACGCGCAGATGACCTGGACGCTGTCGCTCTGGGAAAGCCCGGAGGCGCTGGCGCATTTCGCCTTTCGGACGGCGCACCGGCAGTTCTTCCAGCGCCGCGCCGAATGGTTCCCGGTGCTGGACCACGCCTGGTTCCTGCTCTGGTGGATCGAACCGGGCCGGAAGCCGACCCTCGATGAGGCGACGGCGAAAAAGGAATTGCTGGACCGGGAAGGCCCCTCCGAAGCCGTCTTCGGGTGGGAGCGCTTTCCGGAGCTTCGCGAGATCAGGGACAAGGTGGCATGAGCAACGAAACCCCGCTCTGGGAAGTCTTCATCCGGCCGCGGAACGGCCTCGCGCACCGGCATTGCGGCTCGGTCCATGCGGCGGACGCCACGCTGGCGCTGCAGGCGGCGCGGGACGTCTACACCCGCCGCGGCGAGGGGTTTTCCGTCTGGGTCGTGCCCTCGGCGGCGATCACGGCCTCAGACCCGGTCTCGAAGAGCGAGATGTTCGAGCCGGCGGAGACGAAGATCTACCGCCACCCGACCTTCTACGACATTCCCGACGAAGTGGGGCACATGTGACCGAGCGGGACGCCCTCTTCACCCTTCTCATCCGCCTCGCGGACGATCACCTCGTGCTCGGGCACCGGCTTTCCGAGTGGTGCGGCCACGCGCCGATGCTGGAGGAGGATCTCGCCCTCCCCAACATGGCGCTGGACCTCATCGGCCAGGCCCGGTCGCTCTACGCCCGCGCCGGCGAGGTGGAGGGCGCGGGCCGGACCGAGGACGACTATGCCTATCTGAGGGAGGAACGCGGGTTCCGGAACCTCCTCCTCGTCGAGCGGCCGAACGGCGATTTCGCCAGGACCGTGCTCCGCAACCTCTACTTCGCCGCCTTCATGCGGCCCTGGTGGGAGGCGGCCCAGGGCTCGACGGACGGGACGCTGGCCGCCATCGCCGGCAAGGCGGTGAAGGAAAGCGCCTATCACGTCCGCCATTCCGCCGAATGGGCGATCCGCCTCGGCGACGGCACGGAGGAGAGCGCGCGGCGGATGAAGGAGGCGGTGGAGGAGCTTCACCCCTACACCGAGGAGCTGTTCGACCGGGACGAGGCGACCGAGACGCTCGCCGCCGCCGGCCTCGCGCCCGATCCGGCGGCGATGCGGCCGGCCTGGGACGAGGCGATCCGCGCCGTCTTCGCCGAGGCGCGACTCGAGGTTCCCGAGGTTCCCTACCCGCTCCGCGGCGGGCGCGCGGGGCTCCATACCGAGCATCTCGGCCACATGCTGGCGCCGATGCAGTATCTCGCGCGGGCGCATCCGGGGGCCTCCTGGTGAGCGTCGCCGACCTTTCCCGCGCCCGCGCGGAGGCCCGCGCCTGGGAGGCCGCCGCCGCGGTGCCGGACCCGGAACTGCCGTTCCTCACCGTCGCCGATCTCGGCATCCTCCGCTCGGTGGCGGTGGAGGGCGCCCGCGCCACGGCGCGCGTCTCGCCGACCTATTCCGGCTGCCCCGCCGTTCTCGCCATCGAACTTGCGGTGGAGGCGGCGCTCCGCGCGGCCGGGTTCGAGGCGAAGATCGAGCGCGCCCTCGCCCCGGCCTGGAGCACCGACTGGATCACCGAGGCGGTGCCCCTGTTCCTCGTGCTGCCCAGCCGGC
>CALFYQ010000230.1 GCA_937952085.1 uncultured Paracoccaceae bacterium
GAAGTGCCGAAGCGCGGCCAGCTCATCCGCGTGCTTTATTCCGAAATCGGCCGGCTGCTCTCGCATCTGCTCAACGTGACCACCCAGGCCATGGACGTCGGCGCGCTCACCCCGCCGCTCTGGGGCTTCGAGGAGCGCGAGAAGCTGATGGTCTTCTACGAGCGCGCCTGCGGGGCGCGGCTCCATGCCGCCTATTTCCGGCCGGGCGGCGTGCATCAGGACCTGACGCCCGAGCTTTGCGACGACATCTGGCAGTGGTGCGAGGAATTTCCGCAGGTTCTCGACGACCTCGAGGGGCTCCTCACCGAGAACCGCATCTTCAAGCAGCGCAACGTCGACATCGCCAAGATCACCGTCGAGGAGGCCCAGGAATGGGGCTTCTCCGGCGTGATGGTGCGTGGCTCGGGCTGGGCGTGGGACCTTCGCCGCGCGCAGCCCTACGAGCTCTACAACGAGTTCGACTTCCGCATCCCGGTCGGCAAGAACGGCGACTGCTACGACCGCTATCTCTGCCGCATGGAAGAGATGCGGGAGAGCGTGAAGATCATGCGCCAGGCCCTTGAAAAGATGGACCAGTGCAAGGGCCAGCCGGTGATGACGACGGATGGCAAGCTGGCCCCGCCGCGGCGCGCCGAGATGAAGCGCTCGATGGAGGCGCTGATCCACCACTTCAAGCTCTACACCGAGGGCTTCCACGTCCCGGCCGGCGAGGTCTACGCCGCGGTTGAGGCGCCGAAGGGCGAGTTCGGCGTCTATCTCGTCTCCGACGGCGGCAACAAACCCTACCGCGCCAAGCTCCGCGCGCCGGGCTTTCCGCATCTCGCGGCGATGGACCACATCTGCAAGGGCCACCAGCTCGCCGACGTCTCCGCCATCCTCGGCTCCCTCGACATCGTGTTCGGGGAGATCGACCGGTGAGCCTCTGGCTCCAACTGGTGGCGGCTGTGCTCCTTGCAGCGGGCGGCCTGATCGTGTCGCTGGCGATCGGCCAGGGCCTTTTCGTCGCCTTGGCCTATCTTGGTATTGTTCTGGCCTTAATCAGCTATGGCGCAAATCGGCGAGACGCAAGAAGCAGGTCGTTGCGCGGCGCGTTCGCCAAGTATCTCCCACCAAAGATGCTTTGGGAGATCATCCGTGATGAAGCCGTTCAGGAGGCGCATTCGACGCGACCGCGCCAAAACTCCTTCGCCCGTGCGGCGACTGGTTTCGGAAAGATGATTTACGATCTCTGGTTGATCGTCGTCGGCGCCGTGATAGGCGCCCTCGTCGCAGCGAACAACAGCGAGATCGTAGCGCTCTGTGAACGTCTCGCAGGCGCTTGCAGGTCAGAGGTTCGCTAGATGCTCCGCCGCCTCCATCACGAACAACCCGAAAGCTTCGCCTTCACGGCCGAGAACCTGTCATGGGCCGAAGCGCAGATCGCGAAGTATCCCGAGGGCCGGCAGGCCTCCGCGGTGATCCCGCTCCTTTGGCGTGCGCAGGAGCAGGAGGGCTGGATCTCCCGCCCGATCATCGAGACCGTGGCGAAGATGCTGAACATGGCTTCGATCCGCGTGCTCGAGGTCGCGACCTTCTACTTCATGTTCCAGCTGAAGCCGGTCGGCTCGGTGGCGCATTTCCAGATCTGCGGCACCACCTCCTGCATGATCTGCGGCGCGGAAGACCTGATCGAGGTCTGCAAGAAGAAGATCGCGCCGACCGCGCACACGCTCTCCGCCGACGGCAAGTTCTCCTGGGAGGAGGTCGAGTGCCTCGGCGCCTGCGCCAACGCGCCGATGGCCCAGATCGGCAAGGACTATTACGAAGATCTGACGGCCGCGAAGTTCGAGGCGATGCTCGACGAGTTCGCCGCCGGGAAGGTTCCGGCGCCCGGGCCGCAGAACGGCCGCTTCGCCTCCGAGCCGCTCGGCGGGCCGACCGCTCTGAAGGTTCCGGCGAAGGAACGGCTCGCCGCCAACGCCTCGGTCGCGCTCGCGGCCGAGATGGGCGATACCGTGGCCAAGATCACCGACGGCCGCGGCCGCGCCCGGCCGACCTGGAAGCCCGAGGGCCCGCCCCCCGAAGCGGAGCCCGAGCCGAAACCCGCCTTCGACCCCGAACTCTCCAGGGAACGCGTCGGCCGGCCCGAGACCGAGCCGGCGGCCGAGACGGAGCCGACGAGGCTCGACGCCCCGCGCGGCGGCGCGGCGGACGACCTGAAGCGGATCAGCGGCGTCGGGCCGAAGATCGAGGAACTGCTGCACGAACTCGGAATCTTCCATTTCGAGCAGATCGCCGCCTGGGGCGCGGAGGAAAGCGCATGGGTCGACGCGCGGCTGAAGTTCAAGGGGCGGATCGAGCGCGAGGACTGGATCGCGCAGGCCAAGGCCCTCGCCTCCGGCCAGGGGAGCGGGGAATGACGGCGCATTCGGCGAAGATCAGGGAAGCGGGCGAGGGCTGAGGCCCGCGGAGACGGACATGCTTGACGACAAGGACCGGATCTTCACCAATCTCTACGGCATGTGGGACCGTTCGCTGAAAGGCGCGATGGCCCGTGGCCACTGGGACGGGACGGCGGAGATCATCGCCCGCGGGCGCGACGGGATCATCAACGAGATCAAGGCCTCCGGCCTTCGGGGCCGCGGCGGCGCGGGCTTCCCGACCGGGCTCAAATGGTCCTTCATGCCGAAGGAATCCGATGGGCGGCCCTCCTATCTCGTGGTCAACGCGGACGAATCCGAGCCCGGCACCTGCAAGGACCGGGAGATCATGCGCCATGATCCCCATACGCTGATCGAGGGCTGCCTGATCGCCTCCTTCGCGATGGGCGCGCATGCCTGCTACATCTACCTCCGCGGCGAATACATCCGCGAGCGCGAGGCGCTGCAGATCGCCATCGACGAGTGCTACGATGCCGGGCTTCTGGGGAAGAACGCGGCGAAATCGGGCTGGGATTTCGACCTCTATCTCCACCACGGGGCCGGGGCCTATATCTGCGGCGAGGAGACGGCGCTCCTTGAAAGCCTCGAGGGCAAGAAGGGGATGCCGCGGCTGAAGCCGCCCTTCCCGGCCAATACCGGCCTTTACGGCTGCCCGACCACGGTGAACAACGTCGAGTCGATCGCCGTCGCGCCGACGATCCTCCGCCGCGGGGCGGACTGGTTCGCCGGCTTCGGCCGCGCCAACAACACCGGCACCAAGATCTTCGCGATCTCCGGCCATGTGGAGCGGCCTTGCGTCGTCGAGGAATCGATGTCGATCCCGCTCAAGGAGCTTCTGGAGCGGCATTGCGGCGGCGTCCGCGGCGGCTGGAAGAACCTGAAGGCGGTGATCCCCGGCGGCTCCTCCGTGCCGCTGCTTCCGGCGGAGCTCTGCGACGACGCGATCATGGATTTCGACTGGCTGCGCGAGCAGCGCTCGGGCCTCGGCACCGCGGCGGTGATCGTGATGGACCAGTCGGTCGACGTCATCAAGGCGATCTGGCGGCTCTCGGCCTTCTACAAGCATGAGAGCTGCGGCCAGTGCACCCCCTGCCGGGAAGGCACCGGCTGGATGATGCGGGTGATGGACCGCCTCGTCCGCGGCGAGGCCGCGATCGAGGAGATCGACATGCTCCAGGAAGTGACGAAGCAGGTTGAGGGCCACACGATCTGCGCTCTCGGCGACGCCGCCGCCTGGCCGATCCAGGGCCTGATCCGGCACTTCCGCGGCGAGATCGAAGAGCGGATCAAGGCGAAGCAGGCCGGCCGCGTCAGCGCGGTGGCGGCGGAGTAGGGGGAGACGATGGAAGGCGCAGCCACTTTCGCCGCCTACGGCCACGCGCTCGCCGCGCTCGCGCTCACCGCGCTCGTCGCCATGCTGCTCGGCCCCTGGGCCGGCGCGGCGAAGAGCGCCGCGGGGCTCGCGCCGGGGCAGGAGCCGCCGGCCGACTATTCCAACAAGGTCTACCGCATCCACCGCGCGGCGGCGAACGCGGCGGAGTTCATCGGCGTCTTCGCGGCGGTCGTCGCGGCGGCGGTGCTGGCGGGCGCGGACCCGTTCTGGACCAACGTCTTCGCCTCGATCACCTTCGTCGCGCGCCTTCTTCACCCGATCATCCATGTCAGCGGGATCGGCGCGGCGAATATGGGGCCGCGCACCTTCGCCTATGTCGCCGGCTGGGCCTGCTGCGTCGCCCTCGCGATCATGGCCGTCGTCGCGGCGGTGACGGCGTGACGCATCTCGCCGAACTCAACATCGGCCGCCTCGTGGCCGAGACGGACGACCCGCGGGTCGCCGAGTTCATGGCGGCGCTCGACCGGGTGAACGGCCTTGGCAAGCGGATGCCGGGCTTCGTCTGGATGATGGAGGGCTCGGGCGAGCCGGGGACCGGCAACACCGAAACGAAGATCGCCGGGGACCCGCGATTTGTCTCGAACCTCACCGTGTGGGAGAGTGTCGAGACGCTGGAGGCCTTCGTCTGGAACACCGTCCACCGGGCCTTCTACGAGCGCCGCGCCGAATGGTTCGAGGTGCTCGGAAAGATGCATTTCGTGATGTGGCGGGTGCCGGTCGGGCGCCGCCCGACGCTCGAGGAAGGGCTCGAGCGGCTCGCCCATCTCGAGGCGCAAGGGAACAGCGAACACGCCTTCGGCTGGGACTGGCTGCCCGAGGCACGGCTCTGGCGGACCCGCGCCTGCGCGGCGACGGCGGCGGAGTAGGGCGATGTGCGTGGGAAGCCATGACGAGCTTCGGCTCATGCTCCGCGAGACGGCGGCGCGGACCGAGGGGGTTTCGGCGGCGCATCTCGCGCCCGCGGGGCGCGCGCTTTCTGGCGCGCTCGAATGGTTGAAGACATGGATCGCGGCCTTCCCCGCGATCAGTGAGGCGAAGCGATGAGCACCAACCTCCGCAAGCTCAAGGTCGACGGCGTCGAGGTCGAGGTGGATGGGGCGATGACGCTCCTCCAGGCCTGCGAAGTCGCCGGCAGGGAGATCCCCCGCTTCTGCTACCATGAGCGGCTTTCCATCGCCGGCAACTGCCGGATGTGCCTCGTCGAGGTCGTGGGCGGGCCGCCGAAGCCCGCCGCCTCCTGCGCCATGCAGGTCAAGGACCTGCGGCCGGGGCCGAACGGAGAGCCCGCGGTGGTCAAGACCAACTCGCCGATGGTCAAGAAGGCACGGGAAGGGGTGATGGAGTTCCTGCTCATCAACCACCCGCTCGACTGCCCGATCTGCGACCAGGGCGGGGAATGCGATTTGCAAGACCAGGCAATGGCTTACGGCGTCGACTTCTCCCGCTACCGGGAACCGAAGCGGGCGTCGGAGGATCTGAACCTCGGTCCCCTCGTCGCCACGACGATGACGCGCTGCATCTCCTGCACGCGCTGCGTGCGCTTCACCACCGAGGTCGCGGGCATCACCCAGATGGGCCAGACCGGGCGCGGCGAGGATTCGGAGATCACCTCCTACCTCAACACCACGCTCGATTCGAACCTTCAGGGCAACATCATCGACCTTTGCCCGGTCGGCGCGCTGACCTCGAAACCCTACGCCTTCACCGCGCGGCCTTGGGAGCTGACCAAGACCGAGACGATCGACGTGATGGACGCGTTGGGCAGCAACATCCGGGTCGATAC
>CALFYQ010000231.1 GCA_937952085.1 uncultured Paracoccaceae bacterium
CTTCCAGATCGCGCCCTGCTTCCGCGACGAGGACCCGCGCGCCGACCGCTCGCCCGGCGAGTTCTACCAGCTCGACCTCGAAATGAGCTTTGTCGAGCAGGAAGACGTCTTCCAGGCGATCGAGCCGCTGATGCGCGGAATCTTCGAGGAGTTCGGCAAGGGCCGCCCTGTCACGCAGACCTTCCCGCGGATCCCCTACGCCGAGTCGATGCTGAAATACGGCTCCGACAAGCCGGATCTCCGCAACCCGATCGAGATGCAGATCGTCTCCGAGCATTTCGCCGGCTCGGGCTTCAAGGTTTTCGCCTCGCTCCTCGAGACCGAGGGCAACGAGGTCCGCGCCATCCCCGCGCCGAAGGGCGGCTCCCGCGCCTTCTGCGACCGGATGAACGGCTGGGCGCAGAAGCAGGGCCTGCCCGGCATGGGCTACATCTTCTGGCGCGAGGAGAAGGGCGCGCTCGAAGGCGCCGGCCCGCTCGCGAAGAACATTGGCCCGGAACGGACCGAGGCGCTGCGCCTCCAGCTCGGCCTGCAGGCCGGCGACGCCGCCTTCTTCCTCGGAGGCGACCCGGCGAAGTTCGAGGATATCGCCGGCAAGGCCCGCAACGTGATCTGGGCCGAGCTTCAGCCGAACGAGGACTGGAAGAACGAGTTCAAGTTCTGCTGGATCGTCGATTTCCCGATGTACGAGCGGGACAAGGACACCGGCAAGCTCGACTTCTCCCACAACCCGTTCTCGATGCCGCAGGGCGGGCTCGAGGCGCTGGAGACGATGGACCCGCTCAAGGTCAAGGGCTTCCAGTACGACATCGTCTGCAACGGCGTGGAGCTTTCCTCGGGCGCGATCCGGAACCACAAGCCCGAGATCATGTACAAGGCCTTCGAGATCGTCGGCCATGACAAGGCCTTCGTCGACAGCCATTTCGGCGGCATGCTCGACGCCTTCCGCTTCGGCGCCCCGCCGCATGGCGGCATCGCGCCGGGCATCGACCGCATGGTGATGCTGCTGGCGGATGCGGAGAACATCCGCGAGGTCATCATGTTCCCGATGAACCAGCGCGCCGAAGACCTGATGATGGGCGCCCCCGCCGAAGCCACCAACGAACAGCTCCGCGACCTCGGCCTCCGGGTGGTCCCGAAGGCCTGAGGCCCCCGCCTCCCGCAGCCCTGCCATGCGCCCCCGGCCCTCGCGCGCGGGGCCGATCCGGGGTAAGCGGGCGTCGATGGCGCTTTTTTTCCGCATTCGCGAAGGCGGCGCGACCGCGCTCCCGCAGCACGAGAACGCGGCGCGGCGGCGGCTCGGCCTGCGCGACAAACTGCGCCGGATCGGACGGCCCAGGTCGCGCGGCGGCGCCGGGTTCGCGCCCGAGGAAGGCGCCGAGGTCGAGGCCTGGATCGCGTCGGGGCGGGCCCGGCTCGCCGCCATCGGGGCGGAGGCCCTGCCCCTCGCCGCCGAGGCGACGAACCCGGCGGCGAAGGCGCTCCTTCCCTCAAGGCATGACCTCCGGGCGCAGCTCCTGCGCCGCCGGAGCGGAGAGGACGATGAATGAGCGCGCCCGCTTTCCCCGCCCCCGCCGCCGGCAAGGGCGTCGCCATCCTGGCGGCGCTCCTCACCGTGGCGATCTGGGCCAACTTCCTGATCTCCACCGGCGCGGTGGTGAGCCGCGGGCTCGGCATGGTCGAGGTCGGGCTCCTGCGATCCGTCGCCTGCTCCCTCGCGCTCGCGCCGGTCATCATCCGGATGCGCTTCTATCCGAAGGGGCTCCGCTTCGGCCGCTTCCTCATCATGGTCTTCGGCGCCGGCATCGGCTTCATGGCGCTGATGCCGCTCGGCTTCCAGTTCGCGCCGGCCTCGGCCAGCGGGATCTTCGCGCCGGGGCTCCTGCCGCTCTGGGTCGCCGGCCTCTCGGCGATCTTCCTCGGCGAGAAGATCGGGCCGGTGCGTTCCATCGGCTTCGGGCTGATCGCGGTCGGCGTGCTGGCGGTCGGCGGGCTCGACGCGCTGCGCGATGGCGGCGACGGCGCCTGGCGCGGCTACATCCTCTTCGCCTCGGCCTCCTTCGGCTTCTCCTGCTACGCCATCGCGCAGCGGGGCTCCGGCCTCACCGCGCTCGAGGCGACGGCGCTCATCTCGTTCTGGACGCTGCCGGCCGCCGCCTTCGGCTCTCTCGTCTTCGGCGCGGATTTCTCCGGCGTGCCGGTGGAGCAGCTGGCCTGGACCGCATTCGCGCAGATCGCCTCCGGCGTCGTCTCGATCCTCTCCTACACCTACGCCATCGTCCGGCTCGGCCCGTCTCGCGCCTCCGCCTTCATGGCGCTGACCCCCGCGGTGGTGGCCGGCGCGGCGGAAATCGCCCTCGGCGAGCATTCCAATCCGGCGATCTGGGGCGGCGTCGCGGTCGTCTCGCTCGGCGTCCTCATCGCCTCGGGGCTCTGGGAGCGCCGCCGCCCGTCCTGAAAACGGCGGGTTGATGAGGGGCGGCGGGGCCCGTATATCCCCGCCTCAGTTTCGCAAGGAGCCCTTCGATGGACCCCGCGATCTGGTGGACGGCGGCCGCGATCCTCGGCCTCGTCGCCACGTCGGCCTTCTTCTCCGGTTCGGAGACCGCGCTCACCGCCGCCAGCCGCGCAGCGTTGCACCGGCTCGCGTCCAAGGGGGACCGGCGGGCGGAGCGCGCGCTGAAGCTGACGGAGGATGGAGAGCGCCTGATCGGCGGCATCCTCCTTGGCAACAACGTCGTCAACATTCTGGCCGCGGCGCTGGCCACCTCGCTCTTCACCCGGCTCTTCGGAGAGGCCGGGGTCGCCTCCGCGACCGTGGCGATGACGGTGCTGGTGCTGATCTTCGGCGAGGTCACGCCGAAGACCTACGCCATCGCGCATCCCGAAACCGTGGCGCTTCGCGTCTCGCGCCCCATCGGGATCGTGGTCCGGCTCTGCGCGCCGGTGGTCGGCATCGTGCGGGTCATAGCGCGGCTCGTGCTCCGTCTCTTCGGCGTCACCGCGGACCCGGACGCCAACATCCTTTCGGCGCAGGACGTGATCCGCGGCGCCATCGACATGCATCATTCCGCCGGCGATGTGGAGAAGGCGGACCGGGACCGGCTCCTCGCCGCGCTCGACCTCCATGAGCGGGAAGTATCGGAGGTGATGCGGCACCGAAGCTCGATCGAGATGATCGACGCCGACGCGCCGCCGGCGGAGATCGTCGCCTTCTTCCTCGCGTCGCCGCATACCCGCATTCCGGTCTGGAAGGACGAGCCCGAGAACATCGTCGGCGTGATCCACGCCAAGGACCTGCTGCGCGAGGTCGACCGGCTGAATCGGGAGGCGGCGGCAGGCGCCGAGGCGCTCGACCGGCTCGATGTGATGAAGGTGGCGATGGAGCCCTGGTTCGTGCCGGACACCACCTCGCTCGACGACCAGATGCGAGAGTTCCTCCGCCGCCGGTCCCATTTCGCCCTCGTCGTGGACGAATACGGCGACCTTCAGGGCCTCGTCACCCTCGAGGACATCATCGAGGAGATCGTCGGCGACATCGCCGACGAGCACGACCCGATCGCCGCGCAGATCCTCACCCGCACCGACGGCTCGGTGGAAGTCGCCGGCGACATGACCATCCGCGACCTCAACCGCGCGCGCGACTGGCGCCTGCCCGACGAGGAGGCGACCACGGTCGCCGGCCTCGTCATCCACGAGGCGCAGACGATCCCCGAGGTCGGGCAGATCTTCTCCTTCCACGGCTTTCGCTTCGAGATCGTGGCGCGGGAGCGGCACCGCATCACCCGCCTCCGGGTGCGGCCGCTGGAGCCGGCGGCGGAGTGAACCGCGGCGGAGGCGGCGTCAGCCCTCCCGCCGCGCCTCCGGCGCCGCCGCCTTCGCCTCCTCCTCCGAGATCGAGAGGACGACGGTCTGCGGCGTCGAGGCGCGCGGCATCGGCGCCGGCACGAAATCCGACTTCGCCTCGCTCGGCGGCGCGGCGCGGACAAGGATCCGGCGCACCGCATAGGCGATCAGCAGCGCATGGGCGAAGGCGGTGACGCCGAAGAGGCTCACCGTGCCGACGCTGGTCATGGCGAAGCCCGCCGCGGTCGGCCCGACGATGGAGCCGACGCCGAAGACGAGCAGAAGCCCCCCGCTCACCGCCAGCGAGGCGCCCGGCTTCGCATGGTCGTTCGCATGGGCGACGATCACCGGATACATCGCATAGACCGACGAGCCGAAGACGAAGACGATGGCCATGTTGAGCCAGAAGGAGGCGGCGCCTGTCGCCATGAAGGCGATGTCGGCGCAAAGCCCGAGCGCCGCCACCGCGATCAGCACACGCCGCCGGTCGAACTTGTCGGAAAGCGCGCCGACCGGGATCTGCGAGATCGCGCCGGCGAGGATCGGCACCGAGGCGAAGAGCGTGACCTCCGTGAGCGTCAGCCCGACGCGGGAGGCGTAGACCGCCGCCAGCGTGCCGAAGGCGGAATTCGAGACGCCGACCATCAGCACCGCGAAGACCGCGATGGGCGAGTTTCGCCAGAGCATCTTCAGGTCGAGCCCGACGCTGACGAGCGGCGCCGGCGCCACCGAGGCGCGAAGCGCCGTCGGCATCAGCGCGAGGCAGTAGACGATCGCCCCGACGACGAAGAAGAGATAGCCGCTCGGGTCCCCCAGCATCAGCGACATCTGCCCCGCCGTGCTCGCCCCGAGATTGACCATCGTTTAGACGCCGAAGACCCGGCCGCGCCGCGCCGGGTCGGTCTGGTCGCTCAGCCAACTTTCCACGATCATCGCCGCGCCGGCGAAGCAGAAGCCGGAGATCGCCCGGAGCGGGATCCACGCCCAGGGCGAGAGGATCAGGAGCGACAGGAGGATCGAGATCGCCGCCGCCGCGCAGACGATGGCGAAGGCGCGGATATGCCCCGCCGTCGCCACGATGCGCGGCATCCGCAGGCAGCCGAGGATGTAGCCCACCGCCCAGCCGGTGCCGAGCAGGCCGAGCGAAGCGGCGGTGAACCCCTCGATCTCCCCCCGAACCGGCAGGATCAGCCCGTTCACGCCCCCCGCGAAGAGGAGGAACGCCGAACCCAGCAGCAGCGCCACCAGAGACGTGAAGCGGGAAAGCTCGCCGCCCTGCGCGGCGCGGCCGAAAGGGTTCACCATGCGCTCGTCCGGTCTGCACTGTCTCGCGTTCGCACTGCCTCGCCGCTCAGGCGCGGCTTCGCAACCCGGCGCGCGCCTGGCGTGCGTCAGTTCGCGCCCGCCTGGCTCGATACAGCCACGCCCGAGCCGGGCGGAAATGACCGTGACCGCCCCTGGGTAGGAGCGCCCGCTCCGCCCGGCATGTGCGCTTTATGGCATCGCCCCGACCTCGACCCGAGCCGCGCCTGACTACCGGGGGGTGCCCGCCCGCGGGCAGGGGCGGGCGCGGGCCGTTCTGGTCGCCCGGGCCGGGAAGGGTTGGATAGGGCGCGCCCGAAGTCAGCGATTGCGGGACGAGCCGACTGTTAGGCCAGGCGAGCCATCCAATCGCCGGCGAGCCTTCGCCCGGCCCCACTCAAAGCGCCTTCTCCATGTCGACAATGAAAAATCCCGGCCGGCCCGCGTTTTCCCGCCGGCCCGTCTCGCGATAGCCGAGCCGGGCGTAGAGCGCGATGTTCCGCGCCATCAGCGCGTTGGTGTAGAGCCGCATCCGCGCCTTGCCGGTTTCCCTCGCGCGCCGCTCCGCCTCCGCGACCAAACGCGGGCCGAAGCCCCGGCCGCCGCAATCTGGCTCCACCGCCAGGTTGAAGATGAGGTCCTCGCCGGCGCCCGGCTCCACCTCGATCAGCCCGACGACGCGCCCCGCCTCCTCCGCCAAGAGAACCTCGCCCCGCGCGATCCGCGGCGCGTGCTCATCCGTCACCGGCTGCGGCGGATAGCCGAGCACCGGCAGCCACACGGCGTAGGCGCGTTCGGTGAGCCCGCGCACCAGCGGCTGGTCAGCCGCCCCGGCGATGCGGAACGAGAGCCCTTCCATCCGGCCTCAGCGCGGCATCCGGTTGTAGGCGTCGAGCGCGGCGATCTTGTAGGCCTCGGCGAGCGTCGGATAGTTGAAGGTGTTCTTGATGAAGTAGTCGAGATCGCCCTTCAGGTTCATCACCGCCTGGCCGATATGGACGAGTTCGGTCGCCCCCTCGCCGATGATGTGAACGCCCAATAGCCGCTGCGTCTTGATTGAGAAGATCAGCTTCATCAGCCCGCGGTCGACGCCCATGATGTGCCCGCGCGAGGTCTCCTCGAACCGCGCGACGCCGGTCTCGTAGGGGATGCCGCGCTCCCGCACCTCCTCCTCCGACATGCCGCAGGTGGAGATCTCCGGCACCGCGTAGATGCCATAGGGGAAGAAGTCCGGCGGCGGCGGGGCCGGCAGGTCGAACGCGCAGCAGGCGGCGATGCGGCCCTGCTCCATCGAGGTGGAGGCGAGCGAGGGAAAGCCGATCACGTCGCCGGCGGCGTAGATCCTCGGGTTGTCGGTCTGGAAGGTCGCCGGGTCCACCTTGATCCGGCCACGGTCGTCCGGCGTCAGGCCGACATGTTCGAGCCCGAGATCGTCCGTCGCGCCGACCCGCCCGGCGGCGTAGAGCAGCATCTCGGCCCGCGCCTGCCGGCCGCCGGAAAGGCCCACCACCACCTCGTCGCCGCGCCGCTCGATGGTCTCGGCCTTGGCGCCGAAGCGGAGCGTGACGCCCTTCTCGATCATGCTGGTGCGGAAGTGGCTTACGATCTCCCGGTCGATGAAGGTCAGTATCTCGTCGCGCGGCTCGATCAGCGTCACCCGCACATCGAGCGCGGCGAAGATCGTGGCGTATTCGACGCCGATCACCCCGGCGCCGACCACGATCATGCTGCGCGGCAGCCGCTTCAGCTCGAGAATCGCGTCGCAGTCCACCACCCTGTCGTCGTCGAAGGGCACATGGGCCGGCCGGTGCGGCTTGGTGCCGACCGCGAGCAGCACCCGCTCCGCCGTGACGATATGCGTGTCGCCTTCCGGCGTCTCGATGGCGAGTTCGGTCGGCGAGAAGAACCGGGCGCGGCCCGCCGCCGTCTCCACCCGGTTGCGGAGGAACTGGTGCTCCAGCACCTCCACCTCGTAGCTCAGCGTCTTCATCAGCCGCGCATTGAGGTCCTCTGCGCTGATGTCCTGCTTCACCCGGTAGGAGCGGCCGTAGAACATCCGCTCCCGCACGCCCGAAAGGTTCAGCGCGGTCTCGCGCAGCGTCTTCGAGGGGATCGTGCCGGTATGGACCGATACGCCGCCGATCTTCCTGCCGCGCTCCACCACCAGCACCCGCTTGTCGGCCTTGGCGCTCTGCACCGCCGCGCGCTTGCCGGCCGGCCCGCTGCCGACGACGACGATGTCATAATGCTCGGCCATGCCCGCTCCTCCGCGCGCTCATTGCGCCGCAACATGGCAAATTCTTCGTGGGCGTGACAAACCCCCAAGGTGCCCGTCGCCGGAATTTCATGCGTTCAGCGCGCCTTGAGCGCCTCGATGTCCGATTCGAGCGCCGGCCCCGCCGCAACCTCGGCGAGGATGAGCTCGCCCTGCCGCGCCGCCGCCGCCTTCGCCGCGCCTTCGAGCTTCGGCTCGAGCCGGCGGAGCGCCGCCAGCGCCGCGCCGGCGACCAGCAGGTTGTCGCGGCAGGCGCGGCGGATCGGCCCGAAGCCAGCATCGATCAGCGCCTCCAGCCCCTCCTCCGGCGTCGCGACGCGGGGCGCCCCGGTCCGGTCGGCCACGACGCCGGCCGCATAGCCGACCTCCGCCCCGAGCGCCAGCGAGGCCGCCAGCCGGTCGATCACCGCGATCGCCGTAAAGCTGTCGTTGACGCCGGGCGAAAGCGCCCGGATCGCGATCTCGAGGAGGAGGTTGACGGAGAAGCGCAGGTCGCCCTCCTCCGTCCTGCGGCGGCCGAAATCGCAGGCGGCGCGCGCCTCCTCGGCCAGCGCCGCGGCGTCGGCGCCGAGCGCGCGGGCGACGACGTCGCCCTCGAAAACCGCCTCGCCGGGCGGGATCAGGAAATCGACGAAGCCGCTCCGCTCCCTCGCAAAGCGGGCGATCGCCTCCATGTCGATCCGGTTGAGATAGCCGGAGACCGGGGCGCGGATCGGCGCCTCTCCGCCGCCGGGCGGAACCAGTTCGTCCCGCCGCGCGTCGCAGGCGATGGCGGCCGCGGCGCGGAGCCGCCGGTCGAGCCCCTCGGCGATGGCGGCGATCTCCTCGTCGATGGTGACGCGGTGCGCCACCCGGTCGACGAAGAGAAGCAGAAGCAGCACCGAAAGCGCCGCCAGCCCCAGCGCCGCCCAGACCGGTGCGAAGGCACCGTTCGCCGGCGCGAAGGCGAGCGAGATCAGCGCATGCAGAAAGAGCGCGCCGAGCGCGCCGATGGCGATCTGGCTCCAGCGATCCGAGGCGAACCGCTCGAGAAGGCGCGGCGCGATGGAGCCCGCCGCCAGCGTGAAGACGACGAGCGTGATCGAATAGACGAGGCCGAGCGCCGTCATCGCCGCCCCGGCCAGCGCGCCGAACACGGCGCGCGACACGTCGGCGGAAAAGCCGCGTTCGGCGGCGAGGTCGGGCGCCCAGCGGTCGAGGAAGATCGTCGCCGCCGCCAGCCCGACGCCGCAGAGGCTGATCGCCCCCGGCGCCGCCACCAGCCCGCGCAGCGTCAGGACCGGCTTCAGCCGCCTGAGGAGGTCGAGAAGCGCGCGCCTCACGCGGCCGCGCGGTCGGGCGAGGCCGCCGCCCTCACACGTGCTGCCCGCCGTTGATCTCGATCTCCGTGCCGGTGACGTAGGAGCTTTCCGGCGTGCAGAGATAATAGATCGTCCGGGCCACCTCCTCGGGCTTGCCGAGCCGGCGGAGCGGCAGCGTCTCGGCCAGCTTCTCCGTCCCCGGCGAGAGGATCTCGGTCTCGATCTCGCCCGGCGCGATGGCGTTCACCCGAACCCCGAGCGGCCCGAAATCGTTCGCCATCTCGCGCGTCAGCGCGGCGAGCGCGGCCTTCGAGGTGGCGTAGGCGGCGCCGGCGAAGGGGTGGACCCGCGCGCCGGCGATAGAGGTGACGTTCACCACCGCCCCCTTCGCCGCGGCCAGCTCCTCCTTCAGCCCGCGCGCCAGCACGACCGAGGCGAAGAAGTTGACGTGGAAGACATGGCCCCAGGTCCGCAGGTCGGTCGTCAATGTCGAAAGCCGCTCGCCCTTCGGCCCTTTCGGGCTGATCCCGGCGTTGTTGACCAGCGCCTCCAGCTTGCCGCCCGTCAGCCGCCGGCGAATCTCCTCGACCGCGTTGATGGTGGAGTTGGGGTCCGCAAGGTCGACCTGGATATGGTCCTCTTCCCCCGCCTCCCAGGGGCAGTCCTCCGGGAAGGGGTGGCGCGAGCAGGTGATCACGCGCCAGCCGGCGGAGGAGAATCGCTTCACCGTGGCGTGGCCGATGCCGCGCGAGGCGCCGGTCAGCAGTAGGGTCTTGCGGTCGGGCATCTGGGCGGCCTCCGAGGCGGGGTTGCGGGCTCTGGGCCCCGCCCGTCGCTGCGGCGGAACCTAGCCCTCGCCCCGGCGCCCGGCAAGGCGCCGGCTCAGCGCCCGAGCCCGGCGGCGTATTCGTCGAGCTGGTCCGCCACCGTGCCCCAGCCGCCGTAAAAGCCCATCTCCTCATGCGCCTTGCGGGTCTCGGGCGAGCGGTGCCGGGCGATGGCGGTGTAGGTCGTTCCGCCTTTCGGCGCGTCGGCGAGAAGGAGGATCGCGGTCATGAACGAGTCGGGCGCCGGCTTCCAGCCTTCGGAATAGGCGTCGGTGAAAACCAGCTTCTCCTGCGGGATCACCTCGAGATAGACGCCGCGGTTCTCCATCGACTGCCCCTCGACCTCGAAGGTGGTGTCGAACCGGCCGCCGACCCGGAGGTCGATGGCGCAGGAGGTCACCTTGTGCGGCCGAGGCACGAAGAAATGCGGGATATGCTCCGGGCTGGTCCAGCATTCCCAGATCAGCGCGCGGGGCGCCTTCAGCGTCCGGGTGAAGCTGAGGTCGGTTTCAGGGTCAAGGTTCATCCCGGCGCTCCTTCGCGAGGGTCGTCACGTAATCGTCGAACGCGTCGAGCCGCGCTTCCCAGAGGGCGCGCTGCTCGGTCAGCCAGTGGCGCGCCGGCAGGAGGCCCCCCGCCGCGAGCCGGCAGGAGCGCACCCGCCCCCGCTTCTCCGTCTCCACCAGCCCCGCCGCCTCGAGTTTGCCGAGATGGGCGAGGAAGGTCGGCAGGGCCATCTCGTGCGGCGCGGCGAGTTCGCTCACCGTCGCCGGGCCGCGCGCCAGCCGGGCCACGATCTCGCGCCGCGTGCCGTCGCTCAGCGCGGCGAAGAGGCGATCGAGATCGGGCTCATGCTTAGCCATATGACTAGGTAATGGCGCGCGCCCGGCGGCGTCAACGGAAACTTAGGCGTTCGACTAGGTTTTTAGCTGCGCGCCTCGCCGGCCTAAGTGGACCGCGCGGCTCCATGTCGTCAGACCCGAACCCTAGACGGCCGGGAGCCGCGGAAAGGGCCGCGGCCGGCTCTCGGCGGGCGCCCGCACCAGCCGGCCTATGCGCTGTGTTCCCTCGCGCATGACGAGAGGCGACCCGTTCGATACGGCCCCTTGGGGCCCCGCCCGCGGGAAGGGGCAGGCGCGGCCCGGGCGGGGAGAGATGGAACGGGCGCGCCCGCCTTCCGCCTGTCGAATGACGAACCGCTAGCGGCGCCCGCGCCCGGA
>CALFYQ010000232.1 GCA_937952085.1 uncultured Paracoccaceae bacterium
TCATGCCCCCGCTGCACGCTGATCTTCTTGATCGCGTTCGCCATGTTCTCGACGGCGATGGTGATGAAGCCCTCGGCCACCGCCTCCGGGCTCCGCCCGTCGCCGATCTCCGCGGCGAGCGCGGCGAACTTCTCCCGCACCACGCCCACATCGAGCGGCTGGTCCTGGCCGGGGCCGAAGATCGCCGGGAAGTTCTCCGGCCTGAGCTTGCCGACCATCACGTTCGCGTCGGTCACCGCCAGTGGGCCGCCGCGGCGATAGCAGGCGGGGCCGGGATTGGCGCCGGCGCTGTCGGGGCCGACCTTGAAGCGGCCGTCGGCGAAATGGAGGATCGAGCCGCCGCCCGCGGCGACGGTGTGGATCCGCATCATCGGCGCCCGCATCCGGACGCCGGCGACCTCCGTCTCGAAGGCGCGCTCAAGCTCGCCGGCATAGTGGGAGACGTCGGTCGAGGTGCCGCCCATGTCGAAGCCGATGATCCGGCCTTCGCCGGCCATCCGCGCCGTCTCCACCGCGCCGACGACGCCGCCGGCCGGGCCGGAGAGGATCGCGTCCTTGCCCTGAAAGAGCTCCGCCGCGGTCAGGCCGCCGGAGGATTGCATGAACATGAGCCGCGCGCCGGATTCCCCTTCGGAATTCAGCCGTTTCGCCACCCGGTTCACATAGCGGCGGAGGATCGGCGAGAGATAGGCGTCCACCACCGCCGTGTCGCCCCGCCCGACCAGCTTCATCAGCGGCGAGACCTCATGGGAGACGCTGACCTGCGAAAAGCCGGCCTCCCGCGCCGCCTCGGCGACGATCTTCTCATGCGCGGGGAAGGCGTAGGAGTGCATCAGCACGATGGCGCAGGCGTCGATCCCCTTCGCCTTCGCCGCCTTGAGATCGGCGAGGATCGCCGCCTTGTCGGGCGCCCGCTCCACCGTTCCGTCGGCGCGGACGCGCTCGTCCACCTCGACCACGGCCTCGTAGAGGAGCTCGGGCTTGATCACCTTTTTCGCGAAGATGTCGGGCCGCGCCTGGTAGCCGATCTCCAGCGCGTCCCGGAACCCCCTGGTGATGACGAGAAGGGTGCGATCCCCCTTCCGCTCGAGGAGCGCGTTGGTGGCGACGGTGGTGCCCATCTTCACCGCGGCGATCCGCTCGGCCGGCATCGGCTCGGTCGCCGAAAGGCCGAGCAGGTCCCGGATGCCCTGCACCGCGGCGTCTTCATAGGCTTCCGGGTTCTCGGAGAGGAGCTTGTGCGCCTTCAGCGCGCCTTCCGGGCTCCTGGCCACGATGTCGGTGAAGGTGCCGCCCCGGTCGATCCAGAATTCCCATTTCGCGCGGGCGACGTCCGACATGCCGAATCCTCCCTGTGGAGCAGGGCCGCACTCCGTCACGGCGGCGCGCCCACGTCAACATTTTATTGACATTTTGTCAGTGTTGGGCGCTCATCGCCGCATGAACGATGCAAAACAGGTCGGCCCCGTCGTCGCCTCCGCCCATCTCGCCGCGGGCGCGGCGCCCGAGCTTTCCGAGTTCGAGTTCGGGTTGATGATGTGCGCCAACGCCTTCGGGCGCTGGATCGTCCGCGGCATGGGCGCGGCAGGGCAGGGCGGGCTCTCCCCGGTCGAGGTGATGATCCTCCATTCGGTGAACCATCGCGGGCGGGAGAAGCGGCTCGCCGATCTCTGCCTCGTCCTCAACATCGAGGACACGCATGTCGTCTCCTACGCGATCAAGAAACTCTCCGCGCGCGGGCTGGTGAAGACCGGCCGCTCCGGCAAGGAGAAGACGGTTTCGATCTCGGCGGAAGGGGAGGCGGCCTGCCTCCGCTACCGCGAGATCCGCGAGGCGGCGCTGGTCAGCGCGCTTCGCGAGACGGGCGCGGACCCGGTGCAGATCTCCCGCCTGGCGGCGCTTCTCCGGTCGCTTTCCGGCCAGTACGATCAGGCGGCGCGGGCGGCGGCGAGCCTCTGACGCGCGGCGCCGTGACATAAATATCGCAAGCGATAAGATATCGCGGACTTTACCGCGTTTCGTATTGTTTTCCCCGCGATTCCAGACGATCTGCACGCTGCTCACGACATCATGGTGAGAGTTCCGCAAGACCGCGATCCGGACCGCGATGCGGCGTCAGACGACGCGCGCGCAGGGGGGGGCGACTTGCTCGTTGGGGAGTCGCGCGCAATGCGCCGCCTGCTTCTTGTGACCGCCTTCTGCGCGGCCGCCGCCATCTCCGGCGGCGCCGCCGCCTCCACCATGACCGCGACGGCGACCGACGCTTTCGGCTTCTCCGAGGCGAACTTCTCGGATCAGCTCACGCTGCCGCAGTTCGGGGCGCTGGTCGCCGGGGTCGATTTCAGCCAGGTGACCGGCGTCACGATCCGTCTCTCGCAGGCCGTCGAGGGGACCTATCAGGCCGTGTCGTTCTCTTCGAGCCGGGCGACGGTGATCAGGGGCGACGGGCCCGGCGCGTCCTACGTCTCAGCAAGTTCCGTCCTGACCTCGGACAGCTCCGGGCTGATCACGCCGTTCTCGCTGACCTCGAATGGCGGCGCCTTCGGAACCATCGCGCTGCCGAATGGCCAGTCGACCTCGCGCGATTTCAGCTTCTCGAACGCGGTCGCGCTCAGCTTCGGCGCGCTTGCGCCCTTCAACGGCCTCGGTTCGCTGGTTCTCGCCTTCGACAACTCGTCGGACTTCACCGACAGCCTTTCCGGCGGGAATGCGCTCACCGGCGGCTTCGCCAACATCCGACTGATCGGCGAGATCGAATACGCCTACAACGTCTCCGACGTGCCCGTTCCCGCGGCGCTGCCGGCGCTTCTCTCCGCCATCGGTCTTCTCGGCGTCGCCCGCGCGCGGCGTCGGCGCGCCGCCTGACGCGATCTGCGCCGCGCCGACTGCGCGGCGCATTTTTGGCAAAACGGATTGCCCCGCGGCGCGATCGTCGCACCCTGACCTCGGGAAAATTCAACCTCGGGGTGAGGGATGGGACTTCTGCGCGCGCTGGCTGCGGCTCTCGGCCTGTCGCTTTGCGGCGGGTTCGCCGCGGCGGAGCGGCCGGATCTCGAGGCCGAGTTCTTCTTCGTGGGCGGCGTCACCGCCTATGAGCTGCCCGATCTCGTGGCCTTCGCGCGGGCCTGGACCCTCGCCGCGGACGGCGTCGTCACGGTCGACCGCGCGGCGGCGGCGATCGAAGTGCTCTACCGGGAAGACGGCTATCTCCTCGCCGAGGTCGAGATCCGCAAATACGGGCCCGGCAAGCCGGCCGTGCTCCACGTCGACGAGGGGCGAATCGAGGCGCTGGAGCTCGTTGGCGTCGAGGACAGCGCGCTTTATGCGCTGATCAGCGGCTATTTCCGCCCGGTTCTGACGGAGGCGCCGCTCACCTGGCCGACCCTCGAACGCGCGCTGATGCTGACCGACGACCTCGCCGGCGTCGACGCGGAGATCGAGATCGCGCGGATCGAGGGCGCGTTCGGCCGCAAGCTCACGGTGCGGGTGCGGCGCACACCGGACACGCTGACCCTCACGCTCGACAACTGGCCGCGGACGGCCGACCCGGCGGCGAGCGCCTATCTTTCCGGGGCGGCGAGCTCGCTCATCCTGCCGGGCGACCTCCTCCGCGCGCAGATCGGCGCAACCCAGCTTTTCGGCGATGTCGGCGACGACTTCACCCTGCTCGGCTTCGGCGCCTACCGCGCGCCGGTCGGAGAGGACGGCGCGTTCGTCGAGGCGCTGGTCGGCAACAGCTATGGCGAGTCGGGCGGCGGCGGCGGGTTCGTCGCCACCGACTTCCGCGGCCTGACGGTGGCCGGCGCCGCCGGCTGGCCGCTCCTCCGGAACATCGCCGAATACGGCTACCTCATCGGCGAGGCGCGCTTCGTCGACGCCCGCTCGGACGGCGTCGGCATCGACGAGGAGAGCGCCACCGTCGCGGGCGTCGTATCGCTCGTCTACGGCCGCGTCTTCGAAAGCGACGGCAGCGGCGAGATTTCGCTCTCGCTGACCGGCGGCGCGCGGGTGAGCGGCGGGCCCGCGAACGGCGACGACGCGTTCTGGCATCTTCGGGCCAACGCCGCGCTCGTTCAGCCGCTCGATCTGCTGGACGACCAGACCGCGATCTCCTTCGCCATCGCGGGGCAGGCCACCGGCTCCGACCTGCCGCCCATCGAGACGTTCTATCTCGGGGACCGCGCGATCCTCCGCGGGTTCGACTTCGCCGAGGCTTCGGGAGATGTCGGCGTCTCGGCCTCGGTGGAGATCTCGCGGCTGATGCTGTTCGACGGCCCGGTCCGGAGCGTCGAGCCGTCGATCTTCGCCGATATCGGCTGGACCCGCTTCAATTCGGGCCGGCCGGGCATCGACCGCGAAGAGACGCTCGGCTCCTTCGGCCTCGCCCTCAAGGCCTCGCTCGGCGCGAACGCCTTTCTCTCCGGATGGCTCGCCGCGCCCTTCGAGGGCGGTCCGGCGACAGATGCGCTCGACCCCTCGGTCTTCGTCAGCTTCAGCTATACATGGTGAGCAGGATGCCCCCGAACCGCCTCGCGCCCCTCGCCTTCATTCTCGTCTCGCTCGCGGCCGGCGACGCGGCGGGGCAGGGGCTTCATCTCGGCTGGTGCAACGGCGTTGGAAACAAGCATGTCGGCGCCAATTGCCCCTCCGGCGGGACGAGCGCGACGACGCCGGTCGCGACTTCGACGCAGACCGGCGGCGCGGCGCAGACCGGCGGCGCGACGCAGCCGCCGCTCCCGACCACGACCGGGCAGACGGCCGTCGTCGTCACCTCCGGGGGCGGCGGCGCGACCTATGCGACGCCCTATCCGCAACCGACCCTCGCGCCGCAACTCGCGCCCCAGCAGGTTCCGCAGCCCCGCCCGCAGGCGACGCCCTATCTCGTGCCCCAACCGCTCGCCCAACCGACGCCAGTGGCGCAGCCGCAGCGGGTTCCGCAGCTCGTTCCCCAGCCGCAACCGCAGCCGATCCCGCAGCGCGCGCCTCAGCTTCAGCCCCAGCCGATCCCGCAGCGGGTTCCCGTCGCGCAGCCGCAACGGGTTCCTCAACAGGTTCCCCGGCCGCAACCGCAGGCGATCCCGCAGCGGGCGCCGACGCCGCCTGGCGTCGTCGCGACGCTGCCGCCGCGGGGGACGACGGTGTTCCCGACGCATCCCGATCAGGGGGTGGTGTTCCGCCCGAAGCCAACCGCGCCGAAGGGCGGACCGACGCTCGGCGGGACGACCGGGCCGGTCACGCCGCGGGGGCCGAAGCCCCTGGCGCCGACCGTGACGACGGGGCCCACGGTAACCGCCGGGCCGACCGTGACGACGGGGCCGAAGGTGGTGGTCGACCGGCGGCCTCCGGCGACGGTGGTGACTACGGCGCCGCACAGGCTGACGGACCCGTTGCTGGTCGAGCGCCTCGTGCCGCGGATTCCCGGACGGCAGCCGCCGCACCAGCCGCCCCGGTTCGGCGATCCGGCTGGCGAGACGACCTGGACCTGTCATGCGGCCGGTTTCGGGCGCCGTCGGCATCTCTCCGCCGACGGCCGGGCGCGTTTCGACGGCGAGCTTCGCTTCGGCGATTCCGTCGACTCCTTCGTCTATGACGCGCCGGCCCGGCATCCGCGCCGGGCCGGCTGTCTCGTTGCCATCGAGCGGCGGCCCGAGTAGGGGCCCGCCGCCGCCCGGCTCACGCCCTGCGCCGCCGACGGAAGAGCCCGAGCGTGGCGAGGCCCGCCGCGAGGGCGAGGCCGGAGGCCGGCAGGGGCACCGCGTTCGGCTGGACGGCGAAGCCGGTCAGCAGGCCGAACTGGGTCGAAACCGCGCCGACGAACTCGGCGTTGATCCGGCCGAGCCCGTCCGCGATCAGCGGGATCGTGTAGAGGCCCTGGCCGGCGAGCGTCGTCAGCAGGGCGATCGCCGTATTGTCCCCCTCCGCGAAGGAAAGGATGTCGAGCCCGCCGTCCACGCCGACATCGAAGGGAGACCCGTTCAGGAAGAGCGCGCCCACCGTCGTCAGCGTGCCGGCGTTGTTGGCGATGTTGACGAGCGCGTCGCTCGTGGCGTCGAGCCCGAATTGCAGCGTTGTCGAGGGGGTCGGCACCGCATTGGTGTAGGCGTTGGCGAAGATCGACGGGTCCACGCCCTCGTTCACATCGCCGGTCGCATAGGCCGGCGGCGTGAAGGTCGCGATGTTCGGCGGCGTGTTGTTCGGGAAGAAGACGATGTTGACGTCCGCCGTCGTCACCATCCGCATGGCGTCGACGACGTTGTTGAAGTCGGCCCCGAGCGTGTCGACATTCGTCGCCCCCGGCGAGGCGGCCTGCAACGTGGCGAGGCCGGTGGCCGGATCGATGATGTAGACCGCGTCGTCGGCGTTCGAATAGCCGTAGATCTGGCCGGTATTCGGCCGGTAATCGATGTCGCTCATCGAGACGGCGCGCCCCGTTCCGTCGGCGATCGAGACGCCGGTGGCGATGGCCGGGGCGTTGAGATCGGCGATGGTCACGAGCGTCGTGCCGTTGTTTCCGAGCATGTAGCCGGTGGCGTTGCTCGGCAGGGTCGCCGCGGATGCGGAAAACGCGAAGAAGAAGGCCGCCGACGCGGCCGCAGCAATTCGTAGCGGTATCATACGCAACACTCCCAAAGTCGGTTACCGACGCCGCCCGACGTTGCGTGTGGCGTCACGGCGTTCTTCGCCGATCGGCGAACACTAGTTTCAAATTTACGTAACGTAATGTGAAAAATTGCGCGTTCCGCGCGGGGCTTCGCCGGCCCTTGCCATTCGTCCGCCGCCGGCCTCTCCTGCCGGCGAACCATCAGGAGGGACCCATGGCTCTGGATCGACAGGAATACACGCTCGCCGGAGGCATGCCTCCGATCAGCCACTACACCGACGCGGTGCGCTTCGGCGACACGCTTTATATCTCCGGCCTCGCCCCCTGCGACGCCGATCTCAACGTGGTGAGCGACGACGTGGCGGAGCAGACCCGCTGCATCTTCGAGCAGATGAAGGCGATTCTCGCGCTCGCCGGCGCGGATTTCAGCAACGTGCTGCGGGTGACGGTCTATCTCACCGACGTCGCCGACCGGACCCGGATCAACCCTGTCCGGCAGGAATATTTCGGCGCGACGAAGCCCGCCTCCACCCTGATCGGCGTCGCCCAGCTGGCGATCCCGGGCATGAAGGTCGAGATCGAGGCCATCGTCGGTCTGGAGCGCTGAGCATGGTGGAATACGTCAACCCGCCGGCGACGGCGCCGGCGCAGGGGCTCTACTCCCACGTGGGCGTTCCCTCCGGCAAGGGCCGGCTCGTCTTCATCGCCGGTCAGCTCTCGGTGAACCTTGCCGGCGAGGTGGTGGGGAAAGGCGATTTCGCAGCCCAGTTCGCGCAGTGCTTCGGCAATCTCGGCGACGTGCTGAAAGGGCTCGGCGGCGGCTTCCCGGACATCGTCCGGATGTCCACCTTCTTCGTCCACAGCCAGGACATCGAGACCTTCATGCGGCTCCGCCGCGAGCTGTTCCCGACGATCTTCCCCGGCCCGCTCTACCCGCCGAACACGATCCTCGTGGTCGACCGGCTGGTGAAGGAGGATTTCCTCTTCGAGGTCGAGGCGGTGGCCGAGATCGGCGGCTGAGGCGCCCCGCGTCGGCTGCGGGGCGCGCGCTTTCATCAGTCCTCGAGCGTCTCGAGTTCGATGAACTTGAGAAGCCCGGTGTCCCGCAGCCCCACGATGGCGGCGACAAGTTCGCCCTGCGCGGCCTCGCCTTCCTTCCGGGACGGCTCCGCCATCGCCTCGAGATCCTCCCGCATCCGTTCGGCGAGGCGCTTGGAGATGTTGGACAGGATGTGCTCGACGGCCTTCGGGCTCCGCGCCATCGAGGACTTCATCGCCTTCATCAGCGTGCCCTCCTCGACCGACTTCACCACCATCATCACGTCGCGCGGGCTGATCCGCTCCGGGATGTGGTCGAAGGTGAACATGATCCGGCGGACCTGCTCGGCGAGCTTCGGCGTGGCGTCGCCGAGCGCCTCGACCAGGCGGTCGCGGGTGCGGCCGGTGACGTGGTTCATGACGGCGGCGATGACGTCGGCCGGGTCCTTCCGGCCCTGGCGCTGGATCGCCGACGGCAGGAACTCGCGGGCGATGACCTCGCCGATCCGCGCCGCGACGGCGGGCTCGGCGGTGGCGGCGGAGCCCATGCGGATCACGATGTCGTCGGCCTCGGCGGCGTCGAACCGCTCCAGCACCTGCGCCGCCTTCTGCGAGGTGAGCCGGGAGAGGGCGATGGCCGCGACCTGCGGATGCTCGGTGCGGAGCCAGTTCGCGATCCTCTCGTCCTCGACATCGCCGAGCAGCGACCAGACCGAGCGGCCGGCGGCGTCGAGATCGCCCATGATCCGGTCGACCTGGTCCCGCTCCAGCACTTCGGAGAGGAAGCGCCGGGCCTCGGTGGCCCCGCCGCCGATCGCGCGGTCGGCGTCGAGCTTGGAGAGGAATTCGGCGATCGTCGCCTCGACCACCTCGGGCGGCACTTCCTTGAGGTCGCTGACGATGCGGGCGAAGCGGCGGATGCGCCGCTCGCCGATCCCGGTCAGGAGCTTGGCCGCCGCCTCCGGCCCGAGCGCGACGAGGATCACTGCCGCCTTCTCGCCCGAGGTCAGCTTCACCTGCGGCGCGGCCGGCGGCTTCGCCTGCGGGATCGTCGCCAGCGCGTTGCCGGTCGGCTCCGTCGGCATCGACATGGTCGCGGGGGCGAAGGCGGTGTCGAAGTCCATCATGCGCCGTATCCTCTGACGAGCGCGCCCGCGAGCAGCGTCCAGCCGTCGGCGAGCACGAAGAAGGCGAGTTTGAAGGGAAGCGAGACGATCGCGGGCGGCACCATCATCATGCCCATCGCCATCAGGATCGAAGCGACGACGAGGTCGATCACGAGGAAGGGGATGAAGATCAGGAAGCCGACCTCGAAGCCGCGGGCGATCTCGCTGAGGAGGAAGGAGGGAACGAGCAGCGAGAGGGGCGCCGGCCCGTCTGCAGGAACCGTGCGGCGCGCCGCCTCGCCGAGCGCGGAAATGGTCTCTGGATCGACGCGCGTCTCCATAAAGGCGCGAAACGGCACCATGATCGCCTGGAAGGCCGTCTCAAGGTCCATCGTCCCGTCGAGGAGCGGGCGCACCCCGCCCTCCCAGGCCGCCTCGAAGACCGGCGCCATCACGAAATAGGTGAGAAAGAGCGCGAGACTGACGATCATCATGTTGGGCGGCGCCTGCTGCACGCCAAGCCCCTGCCGGAGAATCGACAGCACCGTCACCATGAAGGGGAAGCAGGTCGCCATCATGGCGATCCCCGGCGCGAGGCTGAGGACCGTGACGAGGAGGAAGAGCTGGACGACCTCGAGCGTGAGGGCGCCCTCGCCGCCGAGATCGACCCGGAGGCCCTGCGCCGCTGCCGGGCCGGCGACGAGCCAGAGGATCAGCGCCGCCGCGGCGGCCCAAGCCCAGCGCGCCGCCGCCCGGGCGGGGTTCGGCGCGGGGCGGCGGGGCCCGAAAACGCGGCGCTGCTTCATGGTCAGAGCGAGGCCGAAAGGTCGGCGACCTCGGTGAGCCGGACGCCGAGCCGGCCGCTGCCGTTCTCCAGCTCCTGAAGCTCGCCGCGGGCGATGACGCGGTCGCCGATCATGATCTCGACCGGGTCCTCGATCTTGCTGTCGAGGGCGAGCACGCTGTCGCGCCGGAGCGAGACCAGCTCGGCGAGCTGCGGCCGGGCCTTGCCGACCGAGATCACCACCTCGATCGGCACCGAGAGCACCGCGTTCCGGCGCCGGGCGGCGGACTTGTCGCCCGAAGCCGCGGTGGCGAGGGCCGCCTCTCCGGCGGCCTCGGCGACCTCGGAGAGATCGAGGGGGCTGTTGAACTCGTTCATCGCATCGTCTCCTCAGTTTCGGCGTGCGCCGCCTCGGCGGCGAGGTGAGCTTCGAGAATTTCGAGACCGCGCCGAATGGCGGCTTCGAGGTCGATCTGGTCGAACCCGTCGTCCCAGCGGATCCGCGCCTCGGCGAGGCCAAGGCCCGGCGCTTCGGCGAAGACGCAATCTTCCGCGTAGGGGCCGAGCGCGGCGCGGAGCGCGTCGGCCCCACCATGCGCCGTCTCGATCCGGGGCCGCGCCGAGGGCGCGGCGAGCAAAGCCGATTCGACCGCCGCCGCCAGCTCCGCGCCGAGCGCGGCCTGGCCGATCGCCGGCGCGACGCCGCGGAGGAAGGCGAGGACGACGCGCCCGGCGTCCTCGGCGGCGCGGGCGTAGGCCTCGCGCCGGTCCCGGCGCGCGGCGTCGAGCGCCTCGAGCACGGCGTCGAGCCGGGCCTCCAGCTCCCGTTCGATCCGCGCCTCGGTCTCGGCGACGCCTTCGGCGAAGCCGTCGGCCCGGGCCTGCCCGCGGGCGCGGGCGAGGAGTAGGTCGAGCGAGGGGTCGTCAGGCCGGTCGGGGCCGCGCCGTTCGCGGCGGTGCTGGCTTATAAAGTCCTGAAGCGGAACCGGGCGCATCTCAGGCCGCCTCCGCTTCCACGTCCTCGGCGTCGAGCCAGAGGCCGATCAGCCGCTGCGCGTCTTCCGCCTTCTCGGCCACCGCGCTCTCGAGGAGGGCGCGCTTGTCGCCGCCGAGCTGGTCGGAGTCGATCATCTCGCCTGACGGGATGGCGAGCGGCTCGCCGCCGCCGAAGCCGCCGCCGTCGCCGAACATCGGGAAGTCGTCCATGCCGCCCCCGGTCATGTCCGGCAGCTCGCCCGCGGAGCCCATCGCCCCCGCGCCGCCGCCCGAGACCGAGAGGATCGGCCGGACCACGAAGAGGCCGAGCATCAGGGCGACAAGGCCGAGCGTGAGGATCTGGATGATCGCCATCGCGTTCGCCGCGAGGAGGCCGCCGACGCCGCTCTCCGCCGTCGTGCCGAGCGGCGCGACCGGCGAGAATTCGAGGTTCTGGATCGTCACCCGGTCGCCGCGCGTCTCGTCGTAGCCGATCGCGGTCTCGACAAGTTCGCGGAGGCGGGAGAGTTCCTCCTCGGAACGGGCCTCCCAGGTCTCCGCCCCGTCGGCGCCGACGACGCGGCGGCCGTCGACCATCACCGCGACAGTGATGCGGGAGATCTCGCCCGGCGGGATCACCGTCTCGCGCGTCGTCTCGGAGACCTCGAAATTGGTGCGCTGGCGGTTCCGCGCGGCGGCGCGCTGGCCGCCGTCGCCGCCTTGGACGTCGCCGTTCGGAAGGTTGGAGGCGACCGTGACGGCGCCGGCCTCGCCCTTGGAGTTGTCGGAGCTTTCCTCGACATCGGTATGGACCGCGACGCGGCTCTCCGGGTCGATCAGGCGCTCGCGAAGCGTCTGGCTCTCCCGCCGTGTCTGGACCGCGACTTCGACGATCGCTGCGCCGGAGCCGACCCGCGCCTCGAGGAGCCGCGTGACGCTCTCCTCCAGCGCCTTGGCGCGGCTCGTGTCCTCGTCGACGCCGCTCGTCTCGGTTTCGCCGGAGCGGAGGACGACGCCCGCCTCCTGGTCGATCACCGCCACGTTGTGAAGCGCGAGCCCCGGCACGGCGGAGGAGACGAGGTAGCGGATCGCCTCGGCCTGGGTGCGGCCGAGCTGGCCGCCAGAGGTGGAGACGGTGACGGCCGCCGTCACCGGCTGCTCCTTCTCGAAGGGTTTGCGGCGGCCCTGCGCGATGTGGACGCGCGCGCGGATCACGTTGTGGGAGGCGAGGATGGTGCGGGCGAGTTCGCCCTCCTTCGCGCGCCAGTAGGCGGCGTCGAACATCTCCTGCGTCGCGCCGAATCCCGAGACGTCGTCGAGAATTTCGTAGCCCGCGGCGCCGGCCTGGGGCAGGCCCTCGCCGGCGAGCTCGATCCGCGCCCGGTCGCGCTGGTCGGACGACACGAAGATCGCGTCGCCGCGCACTTCATAAGGCACGCCCTGGCGATCGAGGCTCTCGATCACACTCGAGGCGGCCGCGCCGTCGAGGCCGGAATAGAGCAGCGCCATGGTCGGCGCGGTGACGATTCGGAGGAAGAGGCCCAGCGCGGCCACGAAGGCCAGAGCGCCGATCGCCATCATCGCCCGCCGGCGCGGCTCCATGCCGCCCCAGCTCTCGGATATTCTGCTGAGAATCGGGTTCACTTCTGTCGATCCGCTATAGCCGCGCTTCTGCCGGCGCTCGGACCATCGGCCGAGGGACTTAATTTTCGGTTAGACGGGCGCCGCGGATTTTCCGCGTGATTTTAGGTAATCGCGCAAAACGGCCGGAGTGTCGGGCGGGCGGCGAGGCCTGCGGCGAAGGTGTCCGGCTCCCGCGTCCCAGTCGCGTCGGCGAGCGTGCGCGCGAAGCCGCGGGCCGCCGTTCGGAACCGCCATCGGGAGGCCGCTGACAGGTTCCCGCCCGATGAGTCTTCGTCGCACGTTAGGGCGGAACGACGCGCGGACCTGACCATCGCCGTGCGCCGCGTCGACCATGCGCTCCGCCTCGCGGCGCGGCGAGAAGGAAGGAAATCTCGGCGGATCCTTGAAGCCCGATATACGGGCCGCCTGATTCGAGCCGGCGTGCATCGATGCGCTGCGGGAGCGAGCCGCCGTTCTCTCGCTCCTTTACCTGAAGCGTCGCCGGCTGGCGCCCTGCCCGCCTCCCGGGTTCGAAGGATGTCGCGAGCTATGCGGGCCGTCGCCCCGAGAGAAGTCGCGTCGCGCTCGACAGGTCCGCGCGCGGCGCGACCGGGAAGCCGCCGCGCCGGCGCAGGGCCGTCGGACCGGGCGCGGGGGGCGCCCGACAGGCCCGCCCGGTCTGGCCCGGATCGGCGCTCGTCCCGGGAGGACCGCCGCCGAAACGGCCTTGTCTCGGGCCGGTCCGCCATCGCCTCGGTCCAGGCGCGCCGAGACGCGGGCCATCGCGCCATGCGTCGAGGCGTCGAGAGCGAATCTTCCCGCCGGGGCGCGTCTCCGGGCGGTTGCGCCGGCGTAGGAGAGCCTCCCGCCGAGACGGCCGGGCCACGGAGCGGGCCCGTGCGGCGGATCGTCAGGCCTGCTTGGGGATCGCCGCCGTCGCCAAGGCCGGGTCGCTCGAATTTCATTCAAATCCAATGTTTTCCAGGGGCCGCATCCGTACAATTCGTCTCGTTCGACCCCCCGGAAATTCAGATTCGGTTAGGTCCCTCCCGCTATTCCGAACGCGGTCCGGGAGAATCCGAGGCGACCGATGTCGGCGAGCGAAGCAATTGACGGAATGGACGAAGCGGCGCCGCCGAAGAAGGGGCGTGGTCCGCTTCTCATTGGCGTCCTTCTGATGTTCCTCCTGGGCGGCGGCGGGTTCTACGCCGCTTATTCCGGCCTTCTGCCCTTTGGGGGCGGCGGCGGCGAGGCGGCCCATGCGAAGCCGCGGCCCGCGCCCGCGCCGGGTGATCTTCCCGCCTTCGTCAATCTCGGCGAGATGATCGTGCCGCTCGGCCCCGATGCGACGGCGGAGTTCCTCGTCATCGAGATCGAGCTGGAGATCCGGCCCGAGGACGCGCCGGCGCTCGAGGCGCTGAAGCCGCGGGTGCTCGACGTCTTCAATACCTTCCTCCGCGCGCTCGACGAGCGCGACATCGAGGCCCCGTCGGCGGCGATCCGGCTCCGCGCGCAGCTCCTGCGCCGGGCCCGCGCCGTGACCGCTCCGGTCGAGCCGGCGGATCTTCTCATCACTTCCTTCGTGCTGAAATAGGAGCGCGCGATGCAGCTGATCGCCGACGGGCTTCTTCTGATCGGGGCGGTGACCGCCTCGCTCTACTGCCTCGTGCTCTCGCGGCGCCTGCGCCGCCTCACCGAGACCGAGACGGGGATGGGCAAGGCCATCGCCGTCATGTCCGCCCGGGTGGACGAGATGAACGAGGCGGTGGCGAAGACGAAGCGCGCCACCGAGGTCGCCGTCGCCGATCTAGAGGCGCAGCTCGCCAGCGCGAAGACCGTCTCCGCCAAGCTCGAGGCGGCGATCCGGCTCGCCAAGGAGGAGGGCGACAGCCTCTCCGCCGCCGGCCGCGCCGTCGCCGCCGCGCTCCGCGTCACCGCCGAGGATGACGAGGATGCGGTCGAGGACGAGCCGCGCGCAGTCGCCCGGAAGCCCGAGCCCGCCCGCGCGGCTGCACCGGCCCCGCGCGTCGCCGCGCCGATCCAGGACGAAGTCGAACCGGAAGACGAGGCGTACGACGCCGTCGAGGCCGAAGAAGCGCCGGCGCCCGCACGGGCCGCCGCCGCGCCCGAGGCGGCGCCCTCGCGCTTTCTCTCGGTCCGGCCGAAGCTCCGGATCCGCGCGAAGGCGCGCGCGCCGAAGCCGGAAGCCGCCGTCGCCGGCGCCGTGACCCGGCGCGAGCCGGCCATCGCCGACCGCGCCCCGGCGCCGCGCGTCGCCCGCGCGAACGGCGACGAGCACGACGTTCTCGCGCGGCGCCTCGTCGCCGCGCTCGCCGGGGGCGCGCGCTGAGCCATGACCACGCGGCCCCTCCCTCCCCGCGCGCCCGGCCAGGCGCAGCAGCGCCAGGTCGCTGCGGCGCGGCCCGTCGCACCGGGGCTTGCCGCCTCGGCCGCACGGGCGGCGAAGGCGAAGGCCCGGGCCGCCGCGCTGGCGACAAGGCCGAAGCGGAACCCGGCGCTCGCGCTCGTTTCCGGCTGTTTCGCGCTCTCCGCCGTTCTGCGGGCGATCGACCCGAGCAGCGCGCTCGCGGTCGAGATCCCGAAGCTGGCGGCCGGCGCCGCGACACACCAGGAGGCGGCGCAGCCCGCGGCCGCGCCGGCCCCCGCCACGCAGAGCGATCTTTCCTCGATGCTCGACGCGCTCCGGGAGCGTGAGCGGCAGCTCGACTCCCGCGAGGCGAAGATCGAGGAGAAGGCCAAGGTGGTCGAGGCCGCCGAGGCGAAGCTCCGCGAGCAGATGGCGCGGCTCGAAGCGGCGGAGGCGCGGCTCTCCGAGCTGATGCGCGTCGCCGACGGGGCCGCGGACAAGGATGTCGGCAAGCTCGTCTCCGCCTTCCAGGCGATGGACGGAAAGCGCGCCGGGCCGATCTTCGAGAACATGGACGACGCCTTCGCGGCGGGCCTGCTCTCGCGCATGGACGACAAGGCGGCGGCGGCGATCCTCGCCGCGCTGACGCCCGACAAGGCCTATGCGGTCACCGCCTACATCGCGGGCCAGAACGCCCGCGCGCCCAAGCAATAGCGCCGATCTTCGGCGAATCTTAACGGCGTCCCTGCACAAGGGGCGTGAAGGCAGAAAGCCCCGGGTCGCGAACCGCCCGGCGTCAACGCAGGACAGCCCATGATCGGCATCGTCGGCATCGTGTTCACGCTCGTGATGGTCTTCGGCGGGTATATCATCGCCGGCGGCAAGCTCGCGATCATCCTCCATTCGCTGCCTTACGAGCTGATGATGATCGGCGGCGCCGCGGTCGGCGCGCTGCTGCTCTCCAACTCGGTGGCCGACATCAAGGCGACGCTCAAGGCGATCGGCAAGGTGTTCAAGGGCCCCCGCTGGAAGGAGCAGGACTATACCGATCTTCTCTGCCTCCTTTACGCGCTGATCCGCGTCGCGCGGAACAACCCGGTCGAGGTGGAGCCGCATATCGAGGATCCGGAGGCCTCCGTGATCTTCCAGAAATATCCGAAAATCCTGCATGATCATGAGGCGATCGAGCTGATCTGCGACACGATGCGCGCCGGCTCGATGAACTACGACGATCCGAACCAGGTCGAGGAGGTGCTCGACAAGCGCCTCGGCGCCATCCATCACCACTCGATGCACGCGAGCCACGCGCTGCAGACGATGGCGGACGGCCTCCCGGCGCTCGGCATCGTCGCCGCCGTGCTCGGCGTCATCAAGACGATGGGCTCGATCGACCAGCCGCCCGAAGTGCTCGGCAAGCTGATCGGTGGCGCCCTCGTCGGCACCTTCCTCGGCGTCTTCCTCGCCTACGGCCTGGTCGGGCCCTTCGCCACCAAGGTGAAGACGGTCGTCGACGCAGACCACGCCTTCTACAACCTCATCCGCGAGGTTCTGATCGCCAACCTCCATAACCACGCGCCGGACATCTGCGTCGAGGTCGGTCGGCAGAATACCCCGCATGAGAACCGCCCGAGCTTCAGCGCCCTGGCCGAGGCCCTTCAGGCGGTGAAGGCGGCGACGTGAGGCGGCTTCTCCTCTCCACGGCGTTCATCGCGCTGGCCGTTCCCGATGCGGGCGCGGTCACCGCGGTGCGGCTGCGCGCCCTCGAAAGCCCGGGCGCGACCCGGATCGAGGCGGCGCTCGGCCAGGCGCCGTTCTCCGTCGAGCGCGCCGGCCCGCGGGAGATCGACCTCGTGGTCGAGGGCGGCGACCGCATCTTCGACATGTCGGAGGTCGGCGACGGCACCCGCTCGCGCCGGACGCTCGCGGCCCGCATCGTGCCGGAAGAGGGCGCAACGCGGATCCGCTTCGTGCTCGGCTGCGATTGCGATGTGGCCACCCGCTCGGCGGGCGGCTTCGTGACGATCGAGCTCAGCGACCGTGCGGCCGGGGTCGCGCCCGCCGCGCCGGCTCCGCGCGCCGCGGAGGCGGCCGAGGAGCCCGAACCGCAGATCACCGCCGAGGCCGCGGCGATGATTGCGCGCAACGCCGGACGCCGGGCGCCGCGCGTCGCCCCCGTTCCTGTGCCGCGCGGCCGCGCCGAAGCGGTCGCCGTCGCGGCGGAGCCGCGCGCGCCCGCGGCGGAGACCGTCTCCCGCGAGGACGACGTGCGCCTCGCCCGACAGCGCCTTCTCGAGCAACTCGCCCGCGCCGCGGAGCAGGGCCTTCTCCAGGTCGCCTCTCCCGAGGCCGCCGCCGCGCTGCCGAAGCCGCCCGAAGAGGCGCCGCGCGACGAGCCGGCCGTCGAACC
>CALFYQ010000233.1 GCA_937952085.1 uncultured Paracoccaceae bacterium
CGGGCGCCATCGGCAGATAGGCCGGATCGCCGGCGTTCTGACGGTCCACCACAACGGCCATCCGGCGCAGTGCGTCCATCACCTCGCCCTCGCTGACGACGCCGTGATGCAGCCAGTTGGCCAGCGCCTGGGACGAGATGCGGCAGGTCGCGCGGTCCTCCATCAGGCCCACGTCATGGATGTCCGGCACCTTGGAGCAGCCGACGCCCTGATCCACCCAGCGGACGACATAGCCGAGGATGCCCTGGGCGTTGTTCTCTACCTCGTCGCGGATCTCGTCCGGGCTCCAGTTGCGCCCCGCCGAGACCGGGATCGCCAGAAGCTCCTCGCGCTTCGCGCGCGGCCCGCCGGCGGCGATCTCCGCCTGGCGCGCGGCCACGTCCGCCTGGTGGTAGTGGAGCGCGTGGAGCGTCGCCGCCGTGGGGGAGGGAACCCAGGCGCAGTTCGCGCCGGCCTGCGGATGGCCGATTTTTTGCTTCAGCATCTCGGCCATCAGGTCCGGCGCCGCCCACATGCCCTTGCCGATCTGCGCCTTGCCGCGGAAGCCGCAGGCGAGGCCGATATCGACATTGAGCATCTCGTAGGCGGCGATCCACTTTTCGGCCTTCATCGCCGCCTTGCGGATCATCGGCCCGGCCTCCATCGAGGTGTGCATCTCGTCGCCGGTGCGGTCGAGGAAGCCGGTGTTGATGAAGGCGATCCGCCCCCTGGCGGCGCGGATGCAGGCCTTGAGGTTGAGCGAGGTGCGCCGCTCCTCGTCCATCACGCCGATCTTCACCGTGTTGCGGGCGAGGCCGAGCGCATCCTCGACATGGGCGAAGACGCGGTCGGCGAAGGCGACCTCGGCCGGCCCGTGCATCTTCGGCTTCACGACATAGACGGAGCCGGCCGGGCTGTTCAGCTTGGCGCCGCGGATGTCGTGGAGCGCGCAAAGGACGGTGACCATGGCGTCGAGCAGGCCCTCGGGCGCCTCCTGCCCGTCGCGGTCGAGCACGGCCGGGTTGGTCATCAGGTGCCCGACATTGCGGACCAGCATCAGCGCGCGGCCCTTGAGCGTCAGCTCGCCGCCGCCCGGCGCGCGATAGGTCCGGTCCCCGGCGAGCTTCCGGGTGAAGGTCTTTCCGCCCTTCTCGACCTCTTCGGCGAGATCGCCGCGGCAGAGGCCGAGCCAGTTGGAATAGGCGACGACCTTGTCCTCCGCGTCCACCGCGGCGACCGAGTCCTCGCAGTCCATGATCGCGGAGATGGCGGATTCCATCATCACGTCGGCGACGCCGGCCGGATCGGTCTTGCCGATCGGGTGGGCGCGGTCGATGACGATCTCGGCGTGGAGGCCGTGCTGGCGGAGGAGGATCGCCTCGGGCGACGCCTCCGGCCCCTTCCAGCCGACGAAGCGCGCCGGCTCCTTCAGGCCCTTCGGCCCCGACTTCGTTTCGGCGACGAGCGAGTCGCCGGCGACGCGATAGGCGGTGACCTCCGCATGCGAGGCGCCGGCGAGCGGCGCGATCTCGTCGAGCCGCGCCTTGGCGAAGGCGACGACGCGGGCGCCGCGCGCCGGGTCGTAGGGGCCGGGCTTCGGCAGGTCCCCGAGCGCGTCGGTGCCGTAGAGCGCGTCATAGAGGGAACCCCAGCGGGCGTTGGCCGCGTTGAGCGCGTAGCGCGCGTTCATCACCGGAACGACGAGCTGCGGGCCGGCGATGGTTCCGATCTCCGGGTCGACATTCGCGGTCTCGATCTCGAAGTCCGGGCCTTCTTCCTCGAGATAGCCGATCTCGGTCAGGAAGCTGCGATAGGCGGCGGGGTCGCCGACGCCGTGCGCCCGGTGCCATTCGTCGATCTTGCCCTGAAGCTCGTCGCGGCGGGCGAGGAGGGCGCGGTTCTCCGGGCCGAATTCGTGGATGAGGGCGGAAAGGCCGCGCCAGAAGGCGGCGGGCGCGACGCCCGAGCCCGGCAGGGCCTTCGCCTCGATGAAATCGGCGAGCCGCCGGTCCACCTTCAGCCCCTCGATTTCGATGCGTTCGGCCATTCGATCCTCCTGGTTCCCCTGCGTCGCGGATAGCCTTCGCCAAACGCCGATTCAAGGCGGAGGTTTCCGATCGGAAACTTTTTTCCCGCGCGGCGCCGGCCCCGCGGGCGGCCAATGGCGAAAGACGACCGGCTCGCCGCCCGCCCCAGCCGCAGCGGGCCGCGGCGCGGCGAACCTTGCGCCGCGCCGATATGGAGGCGGCGCCGCACGTGGCGCGGCATTCCGCGCGGGGGGCGGATAAGTTCGCCAGATCAATGCGGTGTCGGCGGCGCCGAACATCTGCGTGAGCCCGCCGCGCCCTTGCCCCGCGCCGCGCCGCATTGTTGAGTGGGCCAGGACAATGGGAGGCGGGCATGGTCGAGCGGCCGAATGAGCGGGTCGTCTGGTTCAACGGCAAATACGTTCCGGAAAGCGCGGCGCTGGTGCCGTTCCGGGACATGTCGTTCCTCATGGGCGACGGGGCCTTCGACCTGACGCGCACCTTCGGCGGCGAGATCTTCCGGCTCGAAGAACATGTCGAGCGGCTCTACCGCTCGCTCCGCGCCCTCCGGATCGACCCGAAGGTGCCGCAGGGCGAGATGGTGGAGATCACCCGCGAGGTGCTCCGCCGCAACATGCCGCTCCTGCCCGAAGGCTCCGACTACTGGGTCGGACAGCGCATCTCGCGCGGGGTCAAGAAGGTCGACGGCGACAACTGGGACCATTACGGCCCCAACGTCATCGTCGAATGCATGCCGCTGCCGCTCGAGGAGCGCGCCGCGCATTTCCGCGACGGGATCGACGTGATCGTCCCCTCGGTGCGCCGCACGCCGCCCGACGCGCTGACGCCGCGGGCGAAGACCCACAACTACCTCAACCTCATCATGGCCAACATGGAGGTCCACGCCCAGAACCCGAAGGCCTGGGCGGTGCTGCTCGACGTGAAGGGGGACCTCTGCGAGGGCCTCGGCAGCAACATCTTCCTCGTGCGAGACGGCGAGTTGCTGACGCCGCGGGAGAAGTTCGTGCTCCCCGGCGTCTCCCGCCAGGCGACGATCGACATGGCGGCGAAGCTTGGCGTGCCCTTCCGCGAGGCTGATCTCGATCTCTACGACGCCTACAACGCCGAGGAGGCGTTCCTCACCTCCACCTCGCTCTGCATCTGCCCGGTCGCCACGATCAACGGCGCGAAAGTCGGCGATACGGTGTGGGGCCCCGTGACGAAGCGGCTCGCAGACGCCTATGCGGAGCATGTCGGCTTCGATTTCGTGAAGCAGCATCTCGACAGGATCGCGTGATGGCCGAACGTCGGATTCCTGCGGAGCGGGTGACTGAGTTCCTCACCGGGCTCTTCCACGCCGCCGGCGCCTCGGATGCCGAGGCGCGCGGCATCGCCGAAAACCTCGTCGGCGCGAACCTCGCCGGACATGACAGCCACGGCGTCGTCCGCGCGCCGCGCTATCTCGGCAACGAGCGCGACGGCGTGATGCGTTACGGCGGCGTCTGCGAGACGGTGATCGACGGCGGCGCCTTCCTCCTCCTCGACGGCGGTTTCGGCTTCGGCCAGACGGTCGGCCGCCAGGCGACCGAGATCGGCGTCGCCCGCGCGAAGCGGGACGGGGTGGCGGTGGTCGGCCTCCGCCGCGCCGGCCATCTCGGGCGGATCGGGGCCTGGGCGGAGATGGCCTGCGCCGAAGGGCTCGTCTCGCTCCATTTCGTCAACGTGGCGCGCTCGCTTCTCGTCGCGCCCTTCGGCGGGGCGGAGCGGCGCTTCTCCACCGCGCCCGTCACCATCGGCGTGCCGAACCCGGGCGGCGACGATTTCCTCCTGGATTTCGCCACGTCCACCGTCGCCGAGGGCAAGATCCTTGTCGCCAAGGCGAAGGGCGTGCCGGCCCCGGAAGGCGCGCTGATCGACGGCGCCGGCCGGCCGACGCGCGACACCGACGCGCTCTACGGACCGACGCCGGAGGGCGCCGTCCCCAATCCCCGGCTTGGCGAAGGTGCGCTGACCGCGATGGGCGCGCACAAGGGCTCCGGCCTCGCGCTCGCCTGCGAGCTTCTGGCGGGCGCGATCACCGGCTCGGGAACCGCCGGACCGGGCGACGGCGCCTATAACGGGATGCTCTCGATCTACGCCGATCCGAACCGCTTCGACGACGGCCACGGCTGGGCCGGCGCCGTCTCCGCCTATGTCGACTTCATCCGCGGAACGCGCCCGGCCGATCCGGCGCAGCCGGTGATGATACCGGGCGACCCGGAGCGGAAGGCGCGGGCGGAGCGGGGCCGGCTCGGCCTGCCGCTGCCCGAGGCGACCATCGCCGCGCTCGAAGCGGCGGCGAAGGAGGTCGGCGCGCCGCCGCTCGAAGGCTGAGAACGGCGTTTCCTGTTGCGCCGGCGACCGCGATTCTCTATTGCGCCGCGCCAGACGGCGGCGCTCCAGGAAACGCCGCGGGGAAGATCAGGAACCGGACCATGGCGAAAGCGAAGTTCGAGCGGACGAAGCCGCACTGCAACATCGGGACGATCGGTCACGTTGACCACGGGAAGACGTCTCTGACGGCTGCGATCACGAAGTTTTTCGGCGAGTTCAAGGCCTACGACCAGATCGACGCGGCGCCGGAGGAGCGGGCGCGCGGGATCACGATCTCGACGGCGCATGTGGAGTACGAGACGGCGAACCGTCACTACGCGCATGTCGACTGCCCGGGCCACGCGGACTACGTGAAGAACATGATCACGGGCGCGGCGCAGATGGACGGCGCGATCCTGG
>CALFYQ010000234.1 GCA_937952085.1 uncultured Paracoccaceae bacterium
CCGCGCGGGCGGCGAAGGCGGCTTTCCCCGCCTGGCGCGACATGCCGGGAACCGAGCGGCGGCGCATCCTACACCGCATCGCCGACGCCATCGAGGCGCGGGCGGAGGAGATCGCCTTCCTCGAATGCCTCGATACCGGGCAGGCGCTCCGCTTCATGTCGAAGGCGGCGCTCCGCGGCGCGGAGAACTTCCGCTTCTTCGCCGATCTCGCGCCGGGCGCGCGGGACGGCCGGCACCTCCCCTCGCCGACGCTGATGAACGTGACGACGCGGGTTCCGATCGGGCCGGTCGGCGTTATCACGCCGTGGAACACGCCCTTCATGCTCTCCACCTGGAAGATCGCGCCGGCGCTGGCGGCGGGCTGCACGGTGGTCCACAAGCCGGCCGAATTCTCGCCGATCACCGCGCGGCTCCTCGTCGAGATCGCCGAGGAGGCGGGGCTGCCGCCGGGCGTTCTCAACACCGTCAACGGCTATGGCGAGGAGGCCGGCAAGGCGCTGACCGAGCACCGGCTGATCCGCGCCATCGCCTTCGTCGGCGAGAGCCGCACCGGCTCGATGATCATGCGGCAGGGCGCGGAGACGCTGAAGCGCGTGCATTTCGAACTGGGCGGCAAGAACCCGGTCATCGTCTTCGCCGACGCCGATCTTGACCGCGCGGCGGACGCCGCCGCCTTCATGATCTGGTCGCTGAACGGGGAGCGCTGCACCTCCTCCTCGCGTCTTCTCGTCGAGGCTTCGATCCACGACGAGTTCTGCGCGAAGCTCGCCGCGCGGGCGGATCGGATCAAGGTCGGCCACCCCCTCGACCCGGCGACCGAGGTCGGCCCGCTGATCCACCCGGTCCACCGGGAAAAGGTGACCTCCTATTTCGAGATCGCGAAGGAGGAGGGCGCGGTGATCGCCGCCGGCGGGACGACGCCGCCCGGCCCCGGCTGCTATGTCCGGCCGACGCTCCTGACCCATGCGCGGCCCGACATGCGGATCGCGCAAGAGGAGATTTTCGGCCCGGTCCTGACCGCCCTTCCCTTCGAGACGGAGGCGGAGGCGCTGGAGATCGCCAACGGCGTCGAATACGGGCTCACCGCCTATGTCTGGACGGAAAACCTCTCCCGCGCCTTGCGCGTGACGGAGCGGATCGAAGCGGGAATGATCTGGGTCAATTCCGAGAACGTCCGGCATCTGCCGACGCCGTTCGGCGGCGTGAAGGCCTCCGGCATCGGCCGGGACGGCGGCGACTGGTCCTTCGAGTTCTACATGGAGCAGAAGCATGTCGGCTTCGCGACCGGGCGGCACGCCATCCCCCGGCTCGGGGCCTGAGGGGCGGGCGATGGGAGCGGTCGGCCGCGCGTTCGAACTCGCCTTCGCCCTCCATGAGGGCCAGACCGACAAGGCGGGGGAGATCTATCTCGCCCATCTCGTCCGCGTCGCCGCCCGGCTCGAGGACGAGGCCGGGCGGGTCGTCGCGCTCCTCCACGACGCGGTGGAGGACCAGGGCGCCTCGCTCGGCGATATCCGCGCCGCCTTCGGCGAGGAGGTCGCCGCGGCGGTGGACGCGATCACGCGGCGGGAGGGCGAGAGGCCCGAAGCCTATTACGCCCGCGTCGCCGCGAACCCGCTGGCGCGCCGGGTGAAGCTCGCCGACCTTGCGGACAATTCGGACCCGCGCCGCCTCGCCAGCCTCGACGAGGCGACGGCCGCGCGACTGATCGAGAAATACGAGAGGGCGCGACACGCCCTCGGCGCCTGAGGAGAGGAACGATGCCCCTGCCGGAACCGGCGCTCCGCCCGCCTTTCGACGTGCTGCGCCTCTCGCACCTCGTGCTCGACGTGACCGATCTCGGCCGCGCCCGCGCCTTCTGGGCCGATACGCTCGGCCTCCAGCTGACGGAGGAGGCCGAGGGCGCGCTCTATCTCCGCGGCATGGAGGAGCGCGGCCACCATTCGGTGGTGCTGCGGAAGGCGCACTCCGCCGCCGCCAACGCCCTCGTCTTCAAGGTGCGGGAGGAGGAGGACCTCGACCGCGCGGCGAAGACGCTGGCGGCGATGGGCCGGCCCGTGACCTGGGTCGAACGGCCGCATCAGGGGCGGACGCTGGCCTCCGCCGACCCGCACGGCCTCCCCTTCGAGCTCTACGCGCGGATGGACCGGCTGCCGCCGATCCACCAGAAATACGGCCTCTACCGGGGCGTGAAGCCGCTCCGGATCGACCATTTCAACTGCTTCTCGCCGAACGTCGACGAGAGCGTCGCCTTCTGGAACGCCATCGGCTTCCGCGTGACCGAATATACCGAGGACGAGGCGACCGGCCGGCTCTGGGCCGCCTGGATGCACCGGAAGGGCGGCGTCCACGACCTCGCCTTCACCAACGGGTTCGGACCGCGGCTCCACCATGTCGCGTTCTGGACGCCGGGACCGCTCGCCATCATCGACCTTCTCGACCTGATGGCGACCACCGGCTGGGTGAAGAACATCGAGCGCGGGCCCGGGCGGCACGGCATCTCCAACGCCTTCTTCCTCTATGTGCGGGACCCGGACGGACACCGGGTGGAGCTCTATGCCTCCGACTACCAGACCATCGACCCCGAGCATGAGCCGATCAGGTGGGACCTGAAGGACCCGCAGCGGCAGACGCTCTGGGGCGCCCCGGCGCCGAAAAGCTGGTTCGAGGAGGGGAGCCGCTTCGCCGGGCTCGAACCGCGGGCGGCGGAACTGGCGGCGCAGCCCATCGTCGCGCCCTGAAATCGGGCCTTCCGGCGGCCGCGCGGGCGTGACAAGGCGCACGTACGTGTGACGCGCCTCTCATCGTTCCGGCCGAAAACGTGAATCAGCCGTCAAATCGCGTGCATGCCGACACATGGGCGCGCGCCAGGCCCTTCACAGCGCGCCGTTTTCCGAACACATAAGCGCCGTCCGAGGGCCACGAACCCCCAACGCGCCCCGGGCGGAAATTGAGGTTGCCCCATGTTCGCCGTGATCGAACGAAACGAAGCCAAATCGCCCGAGGCGCGCGACGAAGCGCGCGCCGCGCCCCGCCCCGAGCTGACCGTCATAGCCGGCAAGACCGCGCCCGCCCCGCGCGACTGGTCAAACGTGGTCTTCTCGCCCGCCTTCTGCGAAGAGGCGCGGCGGAACTGGGAAGGGCGGCGCGCCTCCTGAGGCGCGCCGGCGAGCGGACGGTCAGATCGGGGAGACGACGTCCACGTTCATCTTGTAGATGCGCCGCTCCAGCACCCGGAGCTTCGCCGTCTTCTCGCGGAAAATCTTCATGTGCGGCGCCTCGAAATGGGCCTTGAGCGCCGCCTCGTCGCGCCACTCCTCATAGACGCGGAAGCGCCGCGGATTGAGGATGTCGGAGTAGAAGCGATAGACGAGGCAGCCCTCTTCCTTCTCGGTCGCCTCCATCAGCTGCAGCGCCGCCGCCATCGCCGGCCAGGCGTCTTCCGGGTGAAACTCGATCTCGCCCGTCACGACGATCATCCGGTCGGCTCCGCGGCTAGGGCGCGGACCAGCGCGAGGAGCCGGGTCATCTCCCCGTCCTCGATGCCGAGCCCGGCGAGATGGGCGACGGTATTCTCGAGATATTCGACATTGCTGCCGGCCGGGCCGACCGCGCGCGCGATCACCGCGGCCTGCTCCCGCGGCGAGAGGCCGCCGCGATATTGCGGGTGGGAATGGTCCATGACGTAGGCGAGGGCGGTGACCTTCCGGCCGTCCTCCAGCGTCGCCGGCAATTCCCGTTCGAGATAGGAATAGGTGACGAGCTCCCGCGCCCGGAGATAGGCGCGCGTCGCCTCCGCCTCCGCCGGCGGCACCCGGTAGGCGACGCCGTCGCAGGCCCCGCCCGCCGCCTCGTCGAGCGCGAGGACGAGGCCCGGAAACTCCGGCGTGCCGCGATAGGTGATGCTGTCGAGGCAGAACCGGCGCACATAGCCGTCGAGCCGCGCGCGAAGCCGCTCCGCATGCGCGAAGCCCGGCTTCCACATCAGCGAGCCGTATGCGAAGACCCAAAACTCGGCGCCTGCGTTCCCCATGCGGCTTCTCTAGCCCGCCCGGCGCGGCCTCGCCAGTCGAAGGATGCACATGAGGCGGATCAAGCTCCTTGCGTTTCTGATCGTTCTCGTCCTCGCGGGCGGGGCGGCCTGGTGGATGATCGCCGCGCGCGCGCACGAGAAAGGGTTCGAGGCCTGGCTCGACGCCCGCCGCGCCGAAGGCTGGCAGGCGGAGGCCGAGGTCTCCATCGCCGGGTTCCCGAACCGGCTCGACCTGACGCTACGGGATGTGGCGCTGGCGGACCCGCAATCCGGCTGGGCCTGGTCCGCGCCGATCTTCGAGATCGACAACGTGATCTGGGACCCGACCTTTTACGTCGCGACCTGGCCGCCGGAACAGACGCTCGCCGCCCCCGGCGCGCGGGCGATGCTCCGCTCCGAGACGATGAAGGCGAGCTTCCGCGCCTTCCGCGAGCTGCGCCTGCCGGTGGAGCGCGTCTCCTTCGAAGGGATGCGGCTGGCGCTCGAGGCCGAGGCGGGCTGGACCGCCGGGGCCGAGCGGCTGGCGCTCCATCTCCGCGCCGACCCCGACGCCGGGCCGCCCAACGCCTATGAATTCGCCGGCGAGGCGGCCCGCCTCCGCCTGCCGGACTTTCTTCGCGCGCGGCTCGATCCGGCGGGCGCGCTGCCGCAGGCGGTGGAGCTCGCCTCCGCTCAAGGGCGCGTGGCGCTCGACCGCCCGCTCGACCGCTTCGCCCTCGAGGGTCGGAAACCGGGCATGACGCATCTTTCGCTGAAGGAGGCGCGGGCCGAATGGGGCGGGCTGAAGCTCCGCGTCTCGGGCGCCGCCGAGGCGGACCGGGAGGGTTACGCCGAGGGCGAGTTCGAGATCGAGGCGGAAAACTGGAAGGACATGATCGACGCCGCCGAGGCCGCCGGCGCGCTCGACGCGACCTTCGCCGAAACCCTGCGGACCGGGCTTGGCTTCGTCGCCCGGCTCGCCGGCAAGGGCGACCGGCTCAACGTCTCCCTCGTCTTCTCCGGCGGCCGCGCCCGGATCGGCCCGATCCCGGTCGGCGACGCGCCGGTGATGCGGCGGCCCTGAGCCTCAGCTCTCGACGGCGAATTTCAGCCCGGCATGGGCTTCGAGTCGGGCGGCGAGCGCCGGGCCGAAGGCGGCGGCGGGGGTGAGGACGCCGCCTTCGCGCCCGGCCGCCTCTTCGAGGAGGGCCAGCGCGCATTCGGCGATCATCTTCGAGGTGGAGCCGTAACCCGGGTCCCGGTCGCCCTTCACCGAAAGGTCGAGCCGGCGGCCGTCCGGCCATTCGCCGATGAAGAGAAGGTCATAAAAGCCCGTCTCCCGTTCCTCCTTCGAGGGGCCCTCGCCGGGTTTCGGCGCGTTCGGCTCCGCGCCCATCGGCGGCGCCTTGGCGACGCCTTCGGCGATCGCCCTGCCCTTCTCGCCCGGCCCGGTGACGAGCATCTCGTCATAGGCGAAGCCCTCGCCCCAGGGCCGGCCCATCAGGAAGTGGGAGCGGTGGACGTTCTTGGTGTTGATGATCGCCATGACGAAGGGCGCGACCCAGGCGCCGAGCGCCTCGTCCTCCTGCGGCTTGCCGCCATGCGGCTGCCGCGGCCCCGCCTGCCCCTCGCAGAGCGCGAAAGGATCGAGGAGCGCGGCGCGCACCGCCGGGTCCGTCATGGCGAGCTTCGTGGTCTCGGCGCTCGAGGCCGCGGTGCCGCCGGAGAAGGCGCCCTTCATCTTCCGAACCCGTCCCTTCACGCGGGGGGCGTATGCGCCGAAGCGGGCCTTCGCCGCCTCCTGAAGCATCAGCACGCCGAGATCGAAGGGAACCGAATCGAAGCCGCAGGAATGGACGATGCGAGCGCCCGTCTCCTTCGCCCGCGCGCCATGCGCTTCGATCATGCGCGCCATGAAGGGCGGCTCGCCGCAGAGGTCGACGAGGTCGGTCCCCGCTTCGGCGCAGGCCGCGACCAGCCCGGCGCCGTATTTGAGGTAGGGGCCGACCGTGGTGATGACGACCCGGGTCCGCGCCGCCAGCGCGGCGAGGGAGGCCGGGTCCGACGCGTCGGCGACGATGGCGGGCACGTCGATCCCAAGCTCGGCCTTCACCGCTTCGAGCTTCTCCGCGCTCCGGCCCGAGATCGCCCAGGGACGGCCGCAGCCGCGCGCGGCGAGATATTCGGCGACGAGCTTGCCGGTGAAGCCGGTCGCGCCATGGACGACGATGTCGAATTCGCGGCTCATGCTTCCTCCATCGGGTCAGCCGCCGAAAGGAACGCCTCAATGGCGGCGGCGCTCTCCTGCGGCCTTGTCGTCAGGAAGAGATGCCCGTTCCGGACGAGGCGCAACCGCGATTGCGGGATCATGGAGTGGAGCAGGCGCGCATTGGCCGCCGGCACCAGCGGGTCTTCCGTCCCGGCCATGATCAGCGTCAGCTGCCGGAGCGACCAGAGCCAGGGCAGCGACGTCCAGCCGGCGAGGCAGAGGAGCTGGAGCGCATAGCCCTCCTGGCTCTGCGGCTTCAGCGCGGCGGCGTGGCGCTCCACATCCTCGGCGCCCCGCACGTCGCCGCCATAGAGATCGGCTCCGGCCTCGGCGAGAAAGCGCGGGTCGGTGTGGCGGTGCAGCTGCGCCAGCCGGGAGAGCGCGGCCGGCCGCGCCGGAAAGCTCGGCCAGCCCGGCGTGGTGGCGGCGAGGACGAGCCGCCGGCAGGCCGCCGGATAGAGATGGGCGTAGGTCTGCGCGATGATCCCGCCCCAGGAAAAGCCGAGAAGGTCCACCACGCGGTTGCCGAGACGCTCCGCCAGCCCCTTGCCCCAGCGGGCCATGGCCGCCGGCTGATAGGGGAACGCCGGAAGCGGAGAGCCGCCGACGCCCGGCGCGTCGAAGATGATCCAGCCGGTCTCCCGCAGTTGCGTCAGAAACGGCAGCGCGAGTTCGAGATTGGCGCCGATGCCGTTGATCATCAGGAGCGGCGGGCGCGTCGCGGGGCCCGGCCTGGCGGCGTAGTGAAGCGGCTGGCCGTCCACCACCGCCACGCCTGTCTCGAAGCCGGGCGCGCCGCCCCTCCGTTCCGCCGCCCCCATCCCCGTCTCCCCCGCGCTGGCGCGGCATGACGCGCGGGGCGCGTCTAGGGCGCAAGGGCTACGTTGCGTCACCCCCGCGACGCCCGGCCCCGTTTCCGCGGCCGCGCGGCGGCGCTACGAGGGCGGGTCAGGGAAGGAGACGGCGCATGGACCCGCTCGCAGATTTCGCCGCGTCGGTCGAGGCGACGGCCTTCGTGAAGGCGCTGAAATTCTCGCGCTGGGGCTATTCGCTGGCCAATGCGGCGCATGTCTTCGGCATCGCCCTCCTCGTCGGCTCGATCCTGCCGCTGGACCTCCGGCTTCTCGGCGTCTGGAAGAGCGTCGACCGCACGGCGCTGACCCGCGTCCTCTTCCCCGTCGCCGCGACGGGGCTCGTCATCGCCATCGCGGCGGGCCTGATCCTCTTCTCGGTGCGGGCGCAGCACTATGTGAAGGTGGACCTCTTCTGGTGGAAGCTCTCGCTGATCTCCACCGGCGCCGCCCTCGCCCTCCTCTTCCACGCCCGCGCCGGGGTCTATGTGGAGCGGGCGGGGCCGCAGCAGGCGGCGTTCCACGGCGCGGCCTCGCTCGTCTGCTGGGTCGGCGCGCTTCTCTGCGGCCGCCTCATCGCCTATTTCCCCGGTTGAACGCCTGAAAGGACCCGCCATGAGCCTCGATCGCCGCGCCCTCCTCCTCGGCCTCGCCGCCTTCGCCGCCGCGCCGGCCCGCGCCCATCACGGCTACATGGTCTGGGACACCGAGAACCCCGTCGCGCTCGAAGGCTGGATCTCGAAGGAGCTGGACGGCTTCCCGCACTGGGAGATCTGGATGCGGGTGGAGGGCGAGGACTGGGAGGTCGATGTCGGCGACCAGTTCACGCTGAAGAAGGCCGGGCTCTCGGAGGACGGCAAGGAGTTCAAGATGCGGCGGGAACTCAGGATCGACGGACTTCGCCCCGTCGACCGGTCGGTCCTCCGCATCCTGCCGCGGCGGATCACCTTCCTCGACAGCGGCGAGAGCTTCGAGATCGAGGTGAACGGCTGAGGCCTCAGCCGATCCGCACCACGCCATCCGCGCCGGCCGAGACCGGCACCGGATCGAGCGCGAGACCGGCGCCCGGCCCCTCGACGCCTTCGCCCGTCTCCACCAGGAAGCCGGCGGCGTGGGAGGTGCAACGAAGCACCTTGCCGTCCGCCGAGAGCAGCTTCGGCCCCTTGTGGTCGAGCGGCAGATACTGGTGCGGACAGGCGTTCACATAGCCGCGGAGCGCGCCGCCGCTGCGGACCAGAAGAAGCGGGAACCCGCCGAGCGAGAGGCAACGCGTGCCGGGATCGGGGATCTCGGCGAGCGGGCAGATCTCCGCCCCCTCAGCCGGCGCATGCCGATAGGTCTTCCACGCCGCGTCCATCGCCGCCCCCGCCTTCGATCCCGCGCGCAGCCTCGCCGGAGCGGACCGCCGCCGCAACCCGGCGCCGAATCGCCCCCATTCCGCCCCGATCGGATCATCGGGCCGCCAACATCCCGTTATACCTCACGCATCGAAGGCGCTCGGGGGCGCGTTTGGGGCTGGAGAAAAGCGATGGCTACGGCGAAGGCCGATTCGGTGAAGCGCGCGCGCGTGATAGACGCCCGTCCGCGGCTTTCGCCCGTGTCCGAGGCGGCGCGGCGGTATCGCGAGATGAAGCGCGCGGCGCGGATGCTCGCGGCCGAGGCGGCCCGCGCCGAGTCGGCGCGCGAGGCGGGCCTTTTCGACTTTGCGGAGATGCTGGAGATCGGCGCGGTCTCCCGCGCCAGCACGGAGGCGGCCGAGGCCGAGGCGGCGCTTTTCGCCGCGCCTAGCCTTTCGCTCCGCGATTTCGCCCTCAAGGTGCTGACGGCGGCGGAATACGACTTCGAATGCGCCGAGCTGAACTACCTTCTGGGCAGGGAGGCGGTCCGCCTCGCCCGCGCCGAGGAACTCGCCGACCGCGCCTGATTTCAGGCGCGGCCTTCGAGGAGCCAGGTCCGCATCCGGCCCTTGCCCTTCACCTCGATCTCGCCGCGTTCGGTGAACCGGAAGGCGCCCGCCAGCCGGTCCCGCACCGCCTGCGTCACCTGGATCGCGCCGACCGGCGCGGTCGATTCCATGCGGCTGGCGACGTTCACGCTGTCGCCCCAGAGGTCGTAGACGAACTTCGCCCGGCCGATCACGCCGGCGACGACCGGCCCGACATGGACGCCCGCGCGCATGGCGATGCCGGCCCCGCGCGCCTCCGCCACTCCGGCGAGGAAGCTTCGCATCTCCAGCGCGGCGTCGAGCGCATGGGCCGGGTCGGGGCTCCGGCCGAGCGGCAGGCCGGCCGCCATCATGTAGGCGTCGCCGATCGTCTTGATCTTCTCGAGGTCGCGCGCGGCGGCGATCCGGTCGAAGCCGGCGAAGATCTCGTCGAGAATCTCCACCAGCGCCTCCGGCGGCATCGTGGCGGAGAGCGGGGTGAAATTGGCGATGTCGGCGAAGACCACCGTCGCCTCGTCATGGCTGTCGGCGATCAGCGTCTCGCCGGCGCGCATCCGCGCGGCGATGCCGGGCGGGAGCACGTTAAGAAGAAGCCGCTCCGAAAGCCGCTTCTCGGCGTCGAGCGCCTGCGCCGCGGCCCAGGCCTCTCGCCGCGACCGCTCCGCCGCATAGGCGACCCAGCTCATCGTCAGCACCGTGGCGAAGGTGACGAAGAGCGGCGCGAACGGGTTCTCCATCCAGCGCGCCACCACCGGCGCGAAGCCGACCGCCATCGGGAGGACGAGGGGCGCCGCGTAGCGGAAGAGAAGCCCGAGCGCGACGAGGCCGAGCGCGGCGGCGTAGTTGAAGAGCGCCGCCAGCCGCTCGATCCAGGGCCCGGTCAGGTCCGCCCCCAACATGAAGAGGACGTAGAGAACGATCAGGAACGCGGCGACGATCGGCTGCCCGCGCCGCACCGCCCAGGGCTTCGTCGTCAGCCAGAGCGCGGCCAGAAGCAGCGCGATGTTCCCGGCGCGGTAGACCAGCGTCTGGAGCCAGAGGTCGAACCCGCCCCAGCCTTCCTCGTAGAAGCCGTAGAGCTCCACGAAGGCGGGGATCGCGACGACCAGGATGATCGCCGCGATGATGACGCGGAGCGGGCCGACCGCGCGGCGGTTCGTCTCCGCGATGAAGGCCGCCTCGAGCGCGGGGTCGCGGAACCGGAGCGTCAGCCAGTGAAAGCTCCGGTCCGCCTCCGCGCCGAGGGGCCCGGTCACCGGCGCCTCAGGAGAGGAGCCAGCCGCCGTCGACATCCACCGTCGTGCCGGTGACGTAGTCGTTCTCGATCAGGAAGACGATGCCGAGCGCGCATTCCTCCGCCGTGCCGGCCCGCTTGATCGGGTGGCCGGCCGTCGCCTTGGCGTAGAACTCGACCCGCGCCTCGCCCTGGAGCGGGGAGATCGGCGTGTCGATCAGGCCCGGCGAGAGCACGTTGATCCGCTTCGGCGCCAGCTCCTTCGCGACCGAGCGGGCGAAGGCCTCGACCGCGCCGCCGACCGCGGCGAGGGAGATCTGGCCGGGCTTCATGTTCCGCGCCGGGGCGCCGGAGACGATGACGATGGCGCCCGTATCGGTCAGGCCCTTGGCGCCGTAGCGCACGACGTTCGCATAGCCCCAGAGCTTGTCGAAGGAGCCGCGGAAGCCGCCCATGTCCATCTCGAGAAACGGGCCGACCGAGCGGGAGCCGCCGGTCGCCGCGCTGACGAGGATGTCATAGGGCGCAAGCTCGGCGAAAAGCTTCTCCAGCGCCGCTTCGTCCCGCACGTCGCAGGCCTTCGTCGTCACCCCGGCGGGCAGCCCCGTCGCCTTCGACGGGTCGCGGCTGATCGCCACCACGGAGGCGCCCTTCTCGGCCAGCATCTTCACCGTGGCGAGGCCGATCCCCGAGGTGCCGCCGAAGACGACCGCCTTCTTGCCGTTCACGTTCATTCTTCCATCCCTTGTCAGGCCGTCACGGCCACTTCGCCTCGGGCGGCATCGACATGAGCACCGCCTCCACATTGTGCCCGGTCTCGAGACCGAACTTCGTCCCCCGGTCCCAGACCAGGTTGAATTCCGCGTAGCGCCCGCGCTTGACGAGCTGCCATTCGCGGTCCTCCGCGGTCCAGCTTTCGTCGCGCCGCTTCTCGGTGATCGGCAGGAAGGCCTCGAGGAAGGCGCGGCCGACCTCCCGGGTGAAGGCGAAATCCTTCTCCCAGTCGCCGGAGCAGAGATCGTCATAGAAGATGCCGCCGACGCCGCGCGCCTCGCCACGATGGCGGATGAAGAAATACTCGTCCGCCCAGGCCTTGAAGCGAGGGTAATAGGCCGGGTCGTGCCGGTCGCACGCCGTCTTCAGCACGTCGTGGAAGAAGGCCGTGTCCTCCGCGACCTCGACCATCGGGTTGAGGTCCGTCCCGCCGCCGAACCACCAGGCGCCGGGCGTCCAGAACATCCGCGTGTTCATGTGGATCGCGGGCGTCTTCGGGCTCCGCATATGGGCGACGAGGGAAATGCCGGAGGCCCAGAAGCGCGGGTCTTCGGCCAGCCCCGGGATCTCCCGCCGCGCGGTGAGGGAGCGCTGCGCCTGCGCGCCGAGCGCGCCGAATACGGTGGAGACGTTGACGCCGACCTTCTCGAAAAGCCGGCCGCCCCGCATCACGCTCATCAGCCCGCCGCCGCCCTCGCCGCTCTCGGCGGCGCGGCGCGTCTCCTTCCGCTCGAACCGGCCGGGCGGCAGATCGGCGTGCGGGCCGCTGGCCTGCGCGTCTTCGAGCGCCTCGAAGGCGGCGCAGATCCGGTCTCGAATCTCGGCGAACCAGGCGGATGCGCGGGCCTTTTCCTCGGCCATTTCGCCCGGCGCGGATCGTGGCGCTTCGCTCACGTTCTGTGTCTCCCCTGCATCGCCGAGCGGGTTTATCGGGCGCGCGGCCGGCCGGCGCAAGGCGCTGAGGCTTGCCCGGCGGCGCTTCGCGGGGTAGCCCTGCCGCCGGAACTCAAGCGAGAGGTGTTCCGTCGATGCCCGTGATCTGGACCTGCCCGCCCTTCTGACGCGGCCCGCCGGATCGGGCCGTTTCGGCCACGCCATCGACCCTCGCTCCGCTTCCGGCCCGAAAGGCCCTCCGATGTTCCGCTTCTTCGAGACCCGCGTCGATCCCTACGCGCCGCATGACGAGGCCGCGCCGGTTCCGAACCGGCTCTTGCCGTTCCTCCTGCTGCATCTGAAGCCGTTCCGCTTCGTCCTCGGCTTCGCCGTGATCTTCACCGCGATGGTGACGCTGATCGAGGTCGGGCTGATCTGGTATGCGGGGCGGATCGTCGACCTTCTCTCCGAGGCGGAGCCGGGGGCCTTCCTCGCCGATCACGGCTGGGAACTGGCGGGGATGACGCTTTTCCTCCTCATCCTCCGCCCGGCGATCCAGTTCGTCGACGTCGCGCTTCTCAACCAGTCGGTCATGCCGAATCTCGGCACGATGATGCGCTGGCGGGCGCATCGGCGGATGCTGCGGCAGTCGGTCGGCTTCTTCCAGGCGGATTTCGCCGGGCGGATCGCCTCTCGGGTGATGCAGACGGCGCCCTCGATGGGCGAGGCGGCGTTCCAGATCTTCGACGCGCTGGTCTACGCCGCGATCTATCTCTTCCTCGCCGCGCTGATGCTGGCGGACACCGACCCGCGGCTGGCGCTGCCGCTGATCCTCTGGGTCGCCGCCTATGTCGCGCTCCTCGCCTGGATCACGCCGAAGATCGGCCGGGCCAGCAAGGCCTTCTCCGACGCCCGCTCGGCCATCACCGGGCGGATCGTCGACGCCTATTCGAACATCCAGACCGTGAAGCTCTTCTCCCACGCGGCGCGGGAGGAGGCCTATGCGCTGGAGGCGATCGAGAACGGGCGGAAGACCTTCGCCGCCGAGATGCGGCTCATCACCGGGATCGACCTCGGCCTCGCGCTCATCAACGGCTTCCTGATGGTGGGGGTGGTCGGCTGGGCCATCCTGCTCTGGTCGGAGGGCGCGGCGGGCGTCGGCGCGGTGGCGGCGGCGACCGCGCTCGTCATGCGGCTCAACGCGATGACCGGCTGGATCATGTGGGCGCTCTCCTCGCTCTTCCAGAATCTCGGCGTGATCGCCGAGGGGATGGAGACCATCGCCGCGCCGATCGAACTGAACGACCGGCCCGGCGCGCCGGCGCTGGCGGTGAAGGCGGGCGCGATCCGCTTCGAGGGCGTCCGCCATGCCTATGGCCGCGGCATGAAGGGCGGCGGGCTCCATGGCGTCGACCTTTCCATCGCCGGCGGCGAGCGGATCGGCCTTGTCGGCCGCTCCGGCGCGGGAAAATCGACCCTCGTCAATCTCCTCCTCCGCTTCATGGACGCGGAGGGCGGGCGGATCCTGGTGGACGGTCAGGACGTATCGGCCGTCGCGCAGGAGAGCCTCCGCGAAGCCATCGGCATGGTGACGCAGGACACCTCCCTCCTCCACCGTTCGGTGCGGGACAACATCGCCTATGGCCGTCCAGGCGCGACGGACGCGGAGATCATGGCGGCCGCCGCCAAGGTCGCCGCGGCGGAGTTCATCGGCGGGCTGGCGGACCCGGACGGGCGGCGCGGGCTCGACGCCCTTGTCGGCGAGCGGGGCGTGAAGCTCTCGGGCGGCCAGCGCCAGCGCATCGC
>CALFYQ010000235.1 GCA_937952085.1 uncultured Paracoccaceae bacterium
TTCAACGCGGCGACGATGGCGCCAAAGGCGGTTCGCGGCCGGTCGGGCGCGCCGGCGTCGCGCAGTATGTCGGGGTGGTTGGCGTCGAACCCTTTCGAGACCGGGTCGATGTAATAGCCGCCCTCCGTCACCGTCAGTGCGACGATGCGGATCGCCGGATCGGCGATCTGGGCGATCAGCGGCGCGGCGCCCTCCTCCACCGGCAGGTAGTCGATCATCGAGCCCGTCACCTCGGCGGAGCGACGCGACGGGTCAAGCTCGATCAGCGTGGTGAGGCAATCCTGTGCGAGAAGTCGTGCGCGCATCTCCGCATCATAGGGGCGAACCCCGGCGCCGATGATCGCCCAGTCCCGCGCCAGGCCTTCCTGCATCAGTCGGTGGAGATACCAGGCCTGGTGCGCCCGGTGGAAATTGCCGAGGCCGATATGGACGATGCCGGGCGTCAGCGCGCTCCGATCGTAGCGGGGCCGGGAGATGGCGGCGGGCAGGGCGGAGAGGGCGGCGTTCGACAGTTTCATCTCAACTCATCCACTGTCCGCCATCGACGTTGTAGGTCTGCGCGACGACGTAGTCCGCCTCCGACGAGGCGAGGAAGATCGCCATGCCGGTCAGATCCTCGGCGCGGCCAATGCGGCCGAACGGCACCGCGGCGCCGACCTCGCGTTTTTTCTGGCCGGGCGCCTTGCCTTCGTATATCGCGAAGAAGGCGTCGACGCCGTCCCAATGCTCGCCGTCCACCACGCCGGGCGCGATGGCGTTCACGTTGATGCCGTGGGCGATGAGGTTGAGGCCGGCCGATTGCGTGAGGCTGATGACGGCCGCCTTCGACGCGCAATAGACCGCCACCAGCGGCTCGCCGCGCCGCCCGGCCTGGCTCGCCATGTTGATGATCTTGCCGCCGCCGCCCCGCGCGATCATGTGGCGCGCCACCGCCTGCATGGTGAAGAGGACGCCGCCGACGTTGACGCCGAAGACCTTGTCGAAATCCTCCCGCTCGATCTCGACCACGGGCGCGGCTGAGAAGAGCGCGGCGTTGTTGACGAGGATGTCGACACCTCCGAGCCGCTTGGCCGTGTCGTCGACCGCCGCCTCGATGCTCTCCTGCCGCGTCACGTCCATCTTCACGGCGATGGCGGCGGGGCCGATCTCCTCCGCCGCCCTATCGGCGCGCGCAAGGTCGATATCGGCGATGGCGACGCGGGCGCCTTCCGCCGCATAGGCCTTCGCGAAGGCGAAGCCGATGCCGCGGGCCGCGCCGGTGATGAGCGCCCGCTTGCCGTCGAGCCGTTTCATGCGATGCGGAGCCCCGACTTGTCGAAGTGGTGGATGCTCGCCTCGTCGGGCGTCAGCCAGATCGCGTCGCCGTGGTTGAGCGAGACCTCGCCGCCGGCGCGGACCGTCAGCGGCTCCTTCCAGCCCTCCACATGGACATGGAAGAACGTGTCGGAGCCGAGATGCTCGGCGACGCCGACGCGGCCGCGCCAGGCCCCGCCCTCGGCCGAGGCGGCGATGTGCTCGGGCCGGACGCCGATCGTCGCCGCGCCGCGGCGTGAGGCTTCGTCGCCCTCTATGAAGTTCATCCGCGGGCTGCCGATGAAGCCGGCGACGAAGCGGTTCCGCGGGGTGCGGTAGAGTTCGAGCGGGGAGCCGACCTGCTCGATCCGCCCGGCCTGAAGCACCACGATCTTGTCGGCCATGGTCATCGCCTCGACCTGGTCGTGGGTGACGTAGATCATCGTCGTCTTGAGCCGGTCGTGGAGTTCCGAGATCTCGAGCCGCATGCCCACGCGGAGCGCGGCGTCGAGGTTCGAGAGCGGCTCGTCGAAGAGGAACGCCGAAGGCTCCCGCACGATGGCGCGGCCGATGGCGACGCGCTGGCGCTGGCCGCCGGAAAGCTGGCCCGGCCGCCGCTCCAGATAGTCGGTGAGGTTCAGAACCTCCGCCGCGGCCGCCACGCGCCGCTCCTGCTCCGCGGCGTCGAGCCCCGCCATCTTCAGCGGGAAGCTGATGTTCTTCCGGACGGTCATGTGCGGATAGAGGGCGTAGGACTGGAACACCATAGCCAGCCCGCGCCTGGCCGGCGGCGTGCGCGTCGCATCGGCGCCGTCGATGCTGATGACGCCGCCCGAGACATCCTCCAGCCCCGCGATCAAGCGGAGCAGGGTGGACTTGCCGCAGCCCGAGGGGCCGACGAAGACGACGAATTCCCCGTCCTCGATCTCGAGGTCGAGCGGCGGGATCACGTCGACCGAACCGAAGCTCTTGGAGACCTTGCTGAGCGTGATGCGTCCCATCGTCCCCTCCCTTATTTCACCGCGCCGAAGGTCAGGCCGCGGACGAGTTGCTTCTGGCTGAACCAGCCCATGATGAGGATCGGCGCGATCGCCATGGTCGAGGCCGCGCTGAGCTTGGCGTAGAAGAGGCCTTCCGGGCTCGAATAGCTGGCGATGAAGGCGGTCAGAGGCGCCGCGTCCACCGTCGTCAACGTCAGCGTCCAGAACGCCTCGTTCCAGGCGAGGATGATGTTGAGGAGCATGGTGGAGGCGATGCCCGGCACCGCCATCGGCGTCAGCACGTAGCGGATTTCGTCCCAAAGGCTCGCGCCGTCCATCCGCGCGGCTTCCAGGATCTCGCCGGGAATTTCGCGGAAATAGGTGTAAAGCATCCAGATGATGATCGGCAGGTTGATCAACATCAGGACGACGATCATCAGCGCATAGGTGTCGTAGACGCCGAGCCACCGCGCGAGCAGCACGATCGGGAAGAGGACGCCCACCGCCGGAAGCATCTTGGTCGACAGCATCCAGAGCAGCACGTCCTTGGTCCGCTTGCCGGGCACGAAGGCCATGGACCAGGCGGCGGGGATCGCGACGAGGATGCCGAAGATGGTGGAGCCGAGCGAGATCACCACCGAGTTCCAGAGGAAACGGAAATAGTCCGACCGCTCCTGCACGACGCCGTAATTCTCCGTCGTCCACTGGAAGAAGAGGAACGAGGGCGGGTCCGCCACGGCCTCCGCCTCGGTCTTGAAGCTGGTCAGGATGATCCAGAGGATCGGGAAGAAGATTAGCAGCGCGACCGCGAAGGCGGCGGCGGTGTTGAAGGCCTTCTTCTGCAAGGAGACGTTGCGGGCCATGGCTCTCTCCCCCCTCAGGCGTCCAGGCTCTTGCCGACGATCCGCATCAGGAAGAATGCGACGATGTTGGCGAGGATGACGGCGAAGATGCCGCCGGCGGAGCCGAGGCCGATGTTCTGGCTCTCGATCACCCTCTGGAAGATCAGGTAGGTCAGCGTCCGCGTGCCGAAGGCGCCGGCGGTGGTGACGTAGATCTCCGCGAAGATCGACAGCAGAAAGATCGTCTGGATCAGGATCACCACGGTGATCGCGCGGCTCAGATGCGGCAGGATGATGTGCCAGAAGCGGGAGAAGGCGGAGGCG
>CALFYQ010000236.1 GCA_937952085.1 uncultured Paracoccaceae bacterium
GCCTGCGCCTCGAGATAGACCATGCCGAAGGCCTCGTTGACGCCCGGCCAGAGGAACAGCTCGGCCGCTTCGTAGGCGGCGCGGATCGCGTCCCGGTCGGTCATCAGCCCGCGCCAGACGATCCGGTCGCCGAAGCGGCGGAACATCGCCTCCACCTCTACCCGCGCCTCGCCGTCGCCGATGATCTCGAGCCGCCAGTCGCCCTTGAGGAGCGCCAGCGCGGCGGCGAGGGCGCGGTAGGATTCCTCCTTGTCGCCCCGCCGCATCATCGCGACGGTCAGGAGACGGAGCGGCCCTTCCGCCGCCGGCTTCGGCCCCGGCGCCTCGCCGAGCGCGGTGAAGGGCGGCAGGTGGATGATCTCCTGCCCCTCGGTCCTGTCGCGATAGAGCGCGTCGAGCCCGCGGCCCTGGAGGTGAAAGATGATCCGCGCCCGGTCGAGCGCCCGCTCCGCCGCCTCGGCGAAGCGCGAATAGGGCCCTTCGAGCCGCTTGCGGGAGCGGTAGCCCTCGGCGATGACATAGGGGATGCCGAGCGCCGCGGAGACGTTTGGGCCGATCAGGTCCGGCGCCTTGTAATAGCAATGGTAGGTGAACCAGAGCGCCGGCGGTCCTTCCTCGCGAAAGCGTCGGATCAGCACGTCGGCGATCCGCTCCGCCTCGACGAAGAGCACTTCCTGGGCCGCGCGGTTGCCCTCCCGCTGGTGCGAGCGGAGACGGGAGGCGAGCTTCACCTCCCAGCCGGCGCGGTCGAGCGCCTTCATCATCAGCCGGGCGATCCGCCGGTCCCCCGAAGGGTTCGGATGCGTCGGCGCCTTCATCGGCGCGTAGAAGGCCACCCGGCGGTTCACGCCGGTCGCCCTTCGGTCGCCGTCTCGGCCAGCGCCGCGCGAAGAAGCCCTTCCAGAATCGCGACGCCCCCCGTCATCCCGAATTCGGCGCGCAACCTAACATGGGCGGCCTCGGCCATCTCCATGCGTTTGCTCACGCATTCGATCATTTCCACAAGCCCGGCGGCGAGCGCCGCTACGTCCCCCGGCGGAACCAGCCTTCCCTGGACGCCATCGGTTACGAATTCGGGAATGGCGGAGACCGCGGTGGAGAGAATGGGAAGTTTCTGGCTCGCCGCCTCCATCAGGACGTTGGGGAGCCCATCCCGGTCGCCGTCGCCGGCGATCTTGGAGGGGAGGACGAAGAGATCGGCCGCACGGAGCGCCGCGATCACCTCGGTCTGGTCGCGCTTGCCGCGCCATTCGATCCGGTCGGCGAGGCCGAGCCGTTCCGCCTCCGGCTTCAGCGCCTCGCCCATCGGTCCGCCGCCGATATGGACGAGCCGCCAGTTCAGCCCGGCCGGCAGGAGGGCGAGGGCGGCGAGAAGGTCGTCATAGCCCTTCTTCTCGACGAGGCGGCCGACCGAGACGATCTCCACCGGCTCACCCCGCCCGTCCCGCGCCGGGCGACTCTCGGGCGGCGCCGGAAAGCGCGAGAAGTCGAGCCCGTGATAGACGAGATGAACCCGAGCGGAGTCGGGCGCGAGGCCTGCGAGATGCGCCGCGCCGGAGGCGGTGCAGGTGACGAGGAAGCGGCACTCGGCCAGCTTTTCCCGTTTCTCCCAGTCCGGGATGGTCCAGATGTCCTTGGCGTGGGCGGAGGCGGCCCAACCGGCGCCGCGGATCGCCGCGGCGTAGCGCGCGACCGAGGCCGGCGTGTGGAGAAAATGGGCATAGTGGAGGCGCACCGCCGCCGGCGCCTCCGCCGCCATCACCAGCGCCTGGCCCCAGCGGCGGCCGCGATTCGGCGTCCGGTCCCGCCAGAGATCGCGGAGCCAGAGCCGGCGCGCGGCGCGGTAGCCCGGCATCCGTCGCGCCCGGAGCCAGCCCCGCAGCACGCGGAGCGGCTCCTGATAGAGATATTCGGGAAGGTAGCGGACCTTCGCCTTCACCTCGCCGTGGATCGGGTGGGTGCGGTCGTCATAGGGAAAGCGCAGCGACCAGATCTCGAAATCCACGCCGCGATCCTCGAGCGCCTTCAGCTCCTGCGCGATGAAGGTCTCGGAGAGGCGCGGCCAGCCCTTCAGGACGACCGCGAGCGGCGGCGCGGACTCCGCCATCAGGCGGCCGGCCCGGACCGCGACAGCAGCGGATTGCGGGTCACTCGGCCGCCTGCGCGGCCCAGGCGTGCGCGGCGCGCTCGACGATCACGTCGAGCCCTTCCATCAGGCCGGAAATCTGCCCGGCCGATGGAGGATTCTGCTCCAGGAGGCCCCGGATCGCCCGGGCCATGACTTCCGGGCCGGTGCCGTCCCGCGGGCCGTGCAGCATCCGCAGGAGGCCGAGCCGCTCCGCCGCCTCGGCGCGGATGTACTGCTCCAGCCGCGGCTTCACGCGGGGCGCGATCACCGCCGGTTTGTCCAGCGAGAGGATCTCGCAGAACGTGTTGTAGCCGCCCATCGCGACGACGCCCGTCGCCTCGGAGAGGAGCCGCTCCAGCCGCGAGTCGAAGCTGAAGGCGGTGACGCGGCCTTCGAGCTCCGCCGCGCGCCGGTCGAATTCCGCGCGCCGCTCGGCGTTGAGAAAGGGGCCGTAGACGAGGACGCCGTGCAGCGGGATCGTCGGATCGGTCTCGTAGGCGGAGAGCGCCCAGTCGATCAGCGCCTCGCCGTCGCCGCCGCCGCCTGTCGTCACCAGCACGTAGGGCTCTTCCGGCGGCGTCAGCCCGACCAGCGGCCAGGGCGGCGCCTCGCGGTGGAGGT
>CALFYQ010000237.1 GCA_937952085.1 uncultured Paracoccaceae bacterium
TTGTGCGCGTCGAACCGCTCCCGGTTCCGCACCGAAAGCACCTGGCCGGCGGGCGAAAGCTCGATCTTCCGCTCCGGCAGGTCGAGATGGAGCGGCTGGCGCTTCTCCCGCGCCTTCGTCGCGCAGGCGTAGGCGGCGTAGAGCGGCGTCAGCACCGGCTCCAGCAGCGGCCCGGTCGCGTCGTCGGGCCGCCCGTCGATGGCGGCCTGAACCTGGTCGTAGGTCAGCGAGGCGGGGGAGCGCATCAGCCCCCTGTGGAACGAGTGACCGCTCATCGCCCCGTCGGGCGCGAGCCGGAGCCGCGCCGCGATGCAGGGCCGCGAGACGCCCTCATGGAGCGAGCAGAGATCGCCGGAAAGCGCCTCCGGCAGCATCGGCACCACCCGGTCGGGGAAATAGGTGGAGTTGCCGCGCTTCTTCGCCTCCCGATCCAGCGCCGAGCCGGGGCGGACGTAGTGCGCCACGTCGGCGATGGCGACCCAGACGATCCAGCCGCCCTCAACTTCGGGGTCGGGTTCGGCGCAGACGGCGTCGTCATGGTCGCGCGCGTCGGACGGGTCGATGGTGATGAGCGGCAGGTGGCGGAGATCCTCCCGCGCCTTGGAGAGCCGCACCGGCTTCGCGGCCTCCGCTTCCTGGATCGCCGCCTCGGGGAAGACGGTCGGGATGCCGTGCATGTGGATGGCGATGAGCGAGACCGAGCGCGCCGCGCCCGGATCGCCGAGCCGCTCCACCACCCGCCCGTTGCGGAGGCCGAAGCGCGGGCCCGGAACCTCCTCCACCTCCACGAGTTCGCCCTCCCGCGCGTCCGCCGGGTCGACGACGATCATTTCGTCCTGCTTGCGGTCCACCGGCTCGAGCCGCCCGCGCCCGCCCTCGGCGCGGAAGATGCCGAGCGTGCGCCGCGCGCCGCCCGAGATCTTGCGGATCATCCGTGCCTCGTAGAGCCCGGCCTCCGGCTCGGCCAGTGTCAGCCGCGCGAGGAGCCGGTCGCCCTTGGCCAGCGCCGGGTCGCCCTTCTTCTCGACGATCAGGATGCGCGGCGGCGCGCCCTCGCCCTCCCAGGAGAGCGGCCTGGCGTAGAGGTCTCCCTCCACGTTCGGCCCCTCCACCACCAGCATGGCGACGGGCGGCAGCATGCCGTCGCCGCGGAAGCGCTTGCGGGTGCCCTTCAGCTCCCCGTCGGCGTGCATGTCGCGGAGGAGCCGCTTCAGCTCAACCTTCGCCTCGCCCTTGAGGCCGAAAGCGCGGGCGATGTCGCGCTTCGACGCCTTCTCCGGGTTCTCCCGGACGAATTCGAGGATTTCCGCGCGGCTGGGGAAGGGTTTCATCGGCGATGATATGGACGAGCGGGCGGGCGCCGTCCACCCGGCGGCGGGGTCGCGGGGGAGATGGGCTTGGGCACCTCGCCGCCAGGCCGGAGAATCGCGCGGAAGGAAGGGATGACGTCCCGCGCCATCCACCCTTCTCGGCCCGGGCGACGGGCCCGGGCCGCTAGATCGCCGCCAAAGGTTGGCTGACGCCTTCCCTCAGGCGGCGATCACGTTGGCATCGGGGCCATAGGGGAAGCCGGTGATGTTCACCGCCCCCGTCTCCGTCACCACCAGGATGTCATGCTCCCGGTAGCCGCCGGCGCCGGGCTCGCCCTCGGGCACGGTCAGCATCGGCTCCATCGAGACGACCATGCAGGGCGCGAGCACCGTCTCGATGTCCTCGCGCAGTTCCAGCCCCGCCTCGCGGCCGTAGTAATGGGAGAGGACGCCGAAGCTGTGGCCGTAGCCGAAGCTCCGCCGGCCGAGCATCCCTTCGCCTTCGAGGAATTCGTTGATCCCGGCGCAGACCTCGGAGCAGCGAACGCCCGGCCTGATGAGAGACTGGCCAAGCTCATGCGCCGCCACGTTGGCGTTCCAGTAGCGGAGCGTCGCGGCGTCCGGCTCGCCGAGAAAGAGGCTCCGCTCCAGCGCGACGTAGTAGCCCGCCAGCATCGGGAAGGCATTGAGCGAGAGAAGATCGCCCGCCGCAAGCCGGCGCGTCGTCACCGGGTTGTGCGCCCCGTCGGTATTGAGGCCGGACTGGAACCAGACCCAGGTGTCGCGAAGCTCGGTCTCCGGCCAAGCGCGGGCGATCTCCCGCTCCATCGCGTCCCGCCCCTCCATCGCCACGTCGATCTCCCGCTGGCCGGGGCGGATCGCCGCCCGCATCGCCGCGCCGCCAAGATCGGCGATCCGCGCCGCGTCGGTGATGAGCGCGATCTCCTCGGCCGACTTGATCATGCGGGCCCGCATCGTCGCCGGGGCGATATCGACGAGCGCCGCCCCCGGCAGCTTCGCGGCCAGCGCGTCCCGCGCGGCGAGGGTCAGATGGTCCCCCTCGATCCCGACCCGCTTCGCGCCGCCGACCAGCGAGGCGACGGCGGCCTGGAAACTGTCCCGCCGCCAGTCGGTATAGGTGAGGTGGTCGGTGGCGGCGCGGCGGCCGGGCTGGCCGGCGTCGATCATCGGCGCGACGACGGTCGCATGAGCCCGGTCCACGACGAGGGCGAAGGGCCGGCCGAAGGCGCAGTAGAGAAAGCCCGAATGATAGGCGATGCCGTGCATCGAGGTGAGCACGGCGGCCTCGACCCCGGCCTCCGCCATGATCGCCCGGAGCGCGGCGAGGCGGCGGGCGTATTCGGCGGCAGAGAAGGGGAGCGGGGCCTTCGGCCCGTTCGGGAAGCGGAGATAGGGCTGTCTGGTGTCGTGCGGCATGGCGCGCTCCGATCAAGGGCACACCCCGGCGTTCAAGGCGGTGCGGAAGCCGTCCCGGCCCCGCGGCGCTTGTCCTTGTTGCGGCGACGCCATCGCCGCTCGCGCCGCGATCCTTCTGGCGCGGGGCCGCGCGGCGCGCAAGCCCCTTCCCTTCGGCGGCAAACCGCGCTTCTCTGCCCGCCCCTACGGGTAGGAGGCGCGATGCTGGCCGATATCGGGATCGTCGGCGCGGGGACGATGGGCGCGGCGCTCGCGCTCAACCTCGCGGAAAAGGGGTATCGCGTCGCGATCCACGATTCGGACTGGGACAAGATGCAGGCCGCGCGCGACGAGGCGCGCGGCATGAAGGGCGCGATCGAGGTGGCGGAGACGCCGGAGGCGCTGGTGAAAGCCATCCGCCCGCCGCGGCCCTTCGTGATCCTGGTGCCGGCCGGCCCGGCGGTGGACGCGATCATCGAGGAATGGCGGCCGCTCCTGTCGCCCGGCGATCTCCTGATCGACGCCGGCAACGCCGATTTCCACGACACCCGCCGCCGCGCCGCGGCGCTGGAGGCGGCCGGCCTCGCCTTTCTCGGCGTCGGTCTCTCCGGCGGGGCGGAGGGCGCGCGGCACGGCCCGGCGATCATGGCCGGCGGTTCGCCGAAGCTCTGGGCGCGGGTCGAGGCGCCGCTCAAGGCGGTGGCGGCGCGGCATGGCGAGGAGCCCTGCTGCGCCTGGTTCGGGCCCGACGGCGCCGGCCATTTCGTGAAGACCGTCCATAACGGCATCGAATACGCCGAGATGCAGGCCCTCGCCGAAGCCTACCAGGTGATGCGCGACGGGCTGAAGATGGCGCCGGCGGAGATCTCCGAGGCTTTCGCCGGCTGGAACGCGGGCGACGGCGCGGCGTATCTGACCGAGATCTCCGCCATCGTCGCCGCGGCGGAGGACAAGGAGACCGGCGCCCCGCTGATCGACCTCGTGCAGGACCGCGCCGGCCAGAAGGGCACCGGCGGCTGGACCGCAATCGAGGCGCTCCGCCTCGCCGCGCCGGCCCCCTCGATCGAGGCGGCGGTGGCGGGGCGGAACCTCTCCGCCCGGAAATCGACGCGGCTGAAGCTCGAGGCCGAATTCGGCCCGGCGCCCGGCCCGATGGGCGGGGCGCTCGGCAGCCGGGAAGAGGCGCTGGCGGCGCTCGGCGCGGCGGTCGTGGCGGCGCGGATCGCCGCCTTCGCACAGGGGTTCGGGATTCTCTCCGCCGCCTCCGTGGAGTTCGGCTGGCTGCTCGATCTCGGCGCCGTGGCGCGGGTCTGGCGCGCCGGCTGCATCATCCGCAACGCGCTTCTCGACGAGATGGGCGCCGCGCTCGACGCCGCGCCGGAAACGAACCTCATCGGCTCGGCCCCCTTCGCCGCGCGGATGAAGGCGAATGGGCCGGCGCTCCGGAAGGTGGTCGCGGCGGCGGCGGCGCATGGCGTGCCGGTCCCTGCGCTCGGCGCCGCGCTCTTCTGGTTCGATCAGCTCAGAACCGGCCGCGGCCCCGCAAACCTGATCCAGCTCCAGCGGGACTATTTCGGCCGCCACGGCTTCGAGCGGAGCGACCGGGACGGGAAGAACCTGCACGGGCCCTGGGCCTGAGCGGGCGCGCCGCCGCCTGGCGTCGGCGAGATTTCGTGCGACATCCGGCGGGGGCCTTGGCCCGAACCGTCCGGCGACAGATCGCGCGGCGGCCGCCCACCCCGGGCCGGCCGCATTCGCGCAAGCCTGGGAGGCGCGACCGGCCTGCGGTTGAAAGTCTACTGGATAATCAGCGGCTTGAGCGTGATTTCAACCTTGAAATCCGCCGCTCTCCAGAATGATCCGGGCCGCCTGCGCCGCGCCCGACAGGTCGGCGAGACCGGGCGGCGGGCCGGGCGCCGCCTCGGCCTTCGCCACCGCCTCGCGGAGCGCCTTCGGCGTCGCCTCGCGCAGGAGGTGGAAGCCGGGGAGGCGTGCGAAAGCCTCGGCGCGGATCGTCTGCTCCTTCTCGGCGCCCTCCGCCATCGGATGGATCACCGCGGGGGTTCCCGCCGCGAGAAGGTCGGTCGCGGTGTTGTAGCCGAGGAGGCTGACCGAGACGGCGGCGGCCGCCAGCCGCGCCCGGTAGTCCGAAGCGGCCGGCTCGACGATCACCGGCGCGTCGCCGGCCAACGACCGGAGCCGCGCGGCTTCCGCAAGGGCGTCGGCGCCGCCGACCCGGAGCCGCCAGCGCCGCGCCGAGCCCTGCGCCGCCCCGACCGCGGCCTCCAGCAAGCCGCGCCCGACCGCGCCGCCGCCGACCGCGACCAGCACCTCGCCTTCGCTCGAAGGCTCCGGCGGAGGCGGCGGGGCGGCGACGTAGCCGGTATGGCGGAAGCGGGGCGCGAGATCCTCCGGCGTCGGCCAGACGGAGCCGAAGGGGATCAGCCGCTCGTCGCCGTGGACGAGGACGCCGCGATAGAAACGCCGCAGCGTCTCAGCCGCCTCCTCCGCCCGGCCAGGCTTCCGCTTCGGCTCCGGCACGTCCCGCACCGAGGCCCAGGCCGCCGCCCGGCCCTCGGCCCGCGCGAGGAGGCCGAGGAATTCCCGCCGGAGCGCCCGGCGACCGAACGGGAACAGCTCGGTGACGAGCGCCGCCGGCGCGAACTCCTCGAAGAGCGCGGCGAGGCGGGCGGCGCGCGCCGCCATCCAGGCCTCGTCCGCCTCGCCCTCCGGCGTCAGCAGGCGCGCATAGTCGATCCCGTCCGACCAGAGCGGCGGAAGCTGCGCCAGTTCGACCCCGCCGGCGTCGAGATGCCCGATCTCCCGCCCGCCGGAGACGACGAGGGGCCGGGCGCCCGCCGCCTTCAGCGCCTGCGCGATCAGGAGGGTCCGCTGGAGATGCCCCGCCCCCATCAGCGAGGTCACGACCAGCATCACCCGCATTTCGGGACCAACCTCTCCTCCGGCAGCGGCCGGAGCGGGGCGCCCGCGGGCGAAAGCTCCACCGGGTAGACCCGCTCGCGCTTGATCCGGAAAGGCTCCTTCCGGTCGAAATCCCAGCGCCAGGCCTTCGCGAGGATCACCCGCATCAGCCCGCGATGGATGACGAGAAGCGCGGGCCGCCCCTCCGCCGCGAGCGCGGCGAGGCGGGGGGCGATGCGGGCCCAGGCGTCCGCCGGGCTCTCCCCGCCAGGCGGTCGCTTGCCCCAGCCCCAGTTTTCGACATGCGCGTAGCCCGAAGCGGGGTCGGCGAGGAGCTCGGCGCCGGTCCGGCCTTCCCATTCGCCCCAGGAAAGCTCGATCAGTTCGGGCGCGATCTCCGGCGCGCGGCCCGAGAGCCGCTCCGCCGTCTCCACCGCGCGGGAGAGCGGCGACGAGACGAGGCGCGCGGCGCGCCAGCTTTCGGGAAAGCCGAGCGCGTCGGCCTGCGCCCGCGCCGCCTCGGTCAGCGGCCGGTCGGTGCGGCCCTGGAGGCGGCCGAGCGCGTTCCAGTCCGTCTCGAAATGCCGGAGCAGGCCGACCGTCGTCACAGGAACGACTTCAGCGCCGCGTCGATCCGCTCGGAGGCCGCGTTGACCCCGTGATGGTCCTGCATGTGCTGGCGCGCGGCGGCCGCGGCCGCGGCGAGCGCCTCGCGGTCGGCCGAGAGGTCCGCGATCGCCGCGGCGAAGGCGGCCGCATCGCCCGGCGGGACGAGCCGGCCCGACGGCGCCATCACCTCGCGCACCCCGTCCCGGTCCTCCGCCACGCAGGCGGTTCAGCGCGCCCGACACGATCCCGCCGATGATGAAG
>CALFYQ010000238.1 GCA_937952085.1 uncultured Paracoccaceae bacterium
GCCGCCTCCATCATCCGCTCGGTGCAGTGGATCACCTCGGGCCGCCCGGCGCCGCGATAGGCGTCGGTCGGCGGCGTGTTGGTGAAGGCGCCGCGGACCCGGACATGGAAGCAGGGCGTCCGATACATCCCCCCGGTCAGCATCCCGGAGAAGATGGTGTGGATGTTCGGCCCCATCGTCGAGTGATAGGCGCCGAGATTGGAGACGCCGTCGGACCGGATCGCGAGGAGCGTCCCCTCCGCGTCGAAGGCGCCCTCGATCGTGGTTTCGAGGTCGCGCGCCTGCGCGTCCGAGAGGAAGCTCTCGGAGCGGTCGGCGATCCACTTCACCGGCCGGCCCGTCGCCTCCGCCGCGAGGGCGGCGAGCGCGTATTCCGGGTGCTGCATGATCTTCATGCCGAAGCCGCCGCCGATATCCGGCGCATGGATGCGAAGCCGGTCGGCCGGAACCTTCAGCGCCCTGGCGATGCCGTTCCGCATCGAATGCGCGCCCTGGGAGCCGACCCAACCTTCCCAGCGCCCGGTCTCCTTGTGGAACCGGATGACGAGGCCGCGCGGCTCCATCGCGACGACGATGAGGCGCTGGTTCAGCACCTCGGCGCGGGCGACATGGGCGGCGGCGGCGAAGGCGGCCTCGGTCGCCGCCGCGTCGCCGATCTCCCAGTCGTAGGAGAGGTTGCCCGGCGCCTCCTGGTGGAGCTCCGGCGCGCCGGCGGCGAGCGCATCCACCCCGCGGATGACGACCGGAAGCTCGTCATAGTCGAGCTCGATCAGTTCGGCCGCGTCCTTCGCCTGCTCCAGCGTCTCGGCGACGAGGAAGGCGATCGGCTGGCCGACATGGCGGACGACGCCGTCCGCCAGCTGCGGCTGGACCACCGGGGCCATGCTCTTGCCGCCCTTAAGCGGCGGGGCCATGCCGGCGGCCAGCGGGGCGAGCCTTTCCTTCACATCGTCCCAGGCCCAGGCGAGGGCCACGCCGGGGGCCGCCCGCGCCGCATCCAGTCCGGCGACGGAGACCCGCGCATGGGCGACCGCAGAGCGCAGCACATAGGCCTGGAGCAGGCCCTCGGGCCGAATGTCGTCGATGTAGCGGCCGCGGCCGGTGAGGAAGCGCACGTCCTCCTTGCGCGTGACCGGTTGGCCCATTCCGAACTTCATAAACGCCTCCGAAGGGATTTCCGTGGGATCGTAGCGTGCGGCGCAGCAATGGCCAGAGGTCGCGGCGCTTGCATTCGTTAACGGCGCGACTCATGATTCGCGCCGGTTCCGGCGGACGACCGGCGCAGCGTGAGGGTGGCGCGCGTGCTTCAGGACGATCGGGTGATGTCGATACTGACCGGCCTCGTGATCGTCATCGCGATGGCCGTTCTCGCGCAACGCTCCGACGACCTCGCCCGCTTCTTCTTCGAGACCCGCGCGCCGAAGATCGCGCCGGCGAACGACATCGCCTCGGTGGCCCCCGGCGGGACCGTCCGGATCGACGTTCTGGCGAATGACGCCAATGCCGGGCCGGACTCGGCGAAGCGGCTCCGCGTCGCGGTTTCGCCGCAATGCGGCGCAGCGGAAGTCGCTGGCGGACGGATCCTCTACATCGCCTCGGACCGCTGCCTCGGGCCGCAGCTCATCGGCTATTGCGTGGCCGAGGGGGACGAGTGCCGGATCGCCACGCTGGTGGTGGAGGTGACGCCGGAGGCGCCGCCGCCCGCCGTCGCGCCGGCGCCGCCCGCCCCGCCCGAGCCGGAACACCCGGCCATCGACCCGACCTCCGCCTCTCAGCCGCCCGCCGCGGAGGAGCGCGACGCGACCGAGGCCCGCGCCGCCGCGACGCTGCGCGGCCCGCTCGCCGCCGCGCTCTCCTTCGCCGAGCCGAACTCCGCGCACGCCAGAGGCTCCGAGCCTTCCGCGCGCCCCGACGCCGATGAGGACGCGCGGGCCGGCGATGACGCGGCCGCGGTCGAACCCGAGATCGTCGCGACCGCGCCCGATGCGGCGCCGGAAGCTTCGGCGGCTGACGACGGCCCGACGGTCGAGCGGGAGGGCGCGATGCGCCTCGCCGCGCTCTCCGATCCCGTCGCGCCGGCCCGGCCGGCCGAGCGGCTGGAGCGGGCGGCGCCGGCCGCGCCGGCGCCCCAGGCCGCCGCGCCCAGCGCCCCGGCGGCGGCGGCGCCCGACCT
>CALFYQ010000239.1 GCA_937952085.1 uncultured Paracoccaceae bacterium
GCGGATCTTGTCGGTGATCTCGTCGATATGCGCGCGGGTCGAGATGAACATCGGCGCGACGATGGCGGTGTCGCCGGTGAACTTCACGTGGCAGCCGTTCCAGAAGAGGTCCTTCTGCATCTTCGTGCCGCGGCGGCCGGGCGCCCCGTCGTCCTTCACCTCGACGCCCGACATCAGGCCGATGGTGCGGATGTCCCGGATCAGCTCGTGGTCCTTCAGGCTCATCATCGCGTCCTTGAAATAGGGCGCGAGTTCGGCGGCCCGCTCGAAGAGGCCCTCCTTCTCGTAGATGTCGAGGGAGGCGAGGCCGGCGGCGCAGGCCGCGGGATGCGCCGAATAGGTGTAGCCGTGGAAAAACTCGATCGCGTTCTTCGGCGAGGCGTTGGTGACGGTCTCGTAGACCTCGTCCTTCACCGCCACCGCGCCCATCGGGATGCAGCCGTTGGTGAGCGCCTTCGCCATCGTGCAGATGTCGGGCGTCACGCCGAAATGCTGCGAGGCGAAGGGCGAGCCGAGCCGGCCGAACCCGGTGATCACCTCGTCGAAGACAAGGAGGATGCCGTGCTGGTCGCAGATCTCCCGCAGCCGCTCCAGATAGCCGACCGGCGGCACCAGCGTGCCGGTCGAACCCGCCACCGGCTCGACGAAGACCGCGGCGATCGTCGCGCCGCCATAGGTCTCGCAGAAGCGCTGCAGGTCATTCGCCAGCTCGACGCCGTCATGCTGCGGCAGGCCGTCGTGGAAAAGGTCCTTCTGCGTCCAGGTGTGGCGCAGATGCACGACGTTCGGCATGACGAGCGGGAAGGTCTCGCGGTTCCGCACCATGCCGGCGAGGCTGACGCCGCCCATGTTGACGCCGTGATAGGCCCGCTCGCGGCTCACCATGCGGAGCCGCTGCGACTGGCCGTTGGCGCGGTGATAGGCCATCACGATCTTCAGCGCGGTGTCGATCGACTCCGAGCCCGAGTTGACGAAGAAGACGTGGTTGATCGGATCGGGCAGGAGCGCCGCGACCCGCCGCGCCAGCTCGAAGGAGCCGGGATGGCCGAGCTGGAAATGCGGCGTGTAGGAGTTCGTCGTCATCTGGTCGTAGACCGCCTGCGCGATCTCCTTCCGGCCGTGGCCGGCCGGGCAGCAGAAGAGCGCCGAGGAGCCGTCGATCAGCTTGCCGCCCTTGTGGTCCCAGCAATAGACGCCCTCGGACTGGACGACGAGCCGCGGGTTCTCCTTGAAGTCCCGGTTGCCGGTGAAGGGGAGCCAATGCTCCTCGAGGCTGTTCGGGCGGGTCGGAAGGCCGTTCGGAAGGTCGTGCATCGGGTGCGCTCCGGGGCAGGGCTGGGGGATTTGGACCTACCCATACGCCCCGCCCCGGTCCTAGAATAGCGCCAGTTCGCCGCAATCCGGGGGCGCCAGTGCGGGAATTCCTCTTCCCCATCGAGAAGGACGGGGCGCCGCTCCAGGCCCAGATCCGGGAGGCGCTGGCCCGCGCCGTCGCCGCCGGCGCCTTCGCGCCCGGCGACCCGGCGCCCTCGACGCGCCGCCTCGCCGCGGCGCTCGGCGTCTCCCGCAACACGGTCAGCCTCGCCTTCCAGGCGCTGGTGGACCAGGGCGTCTTCGAGGCGCGGGAGCGGTCGGGCTATTACGTCGCCCGCGCCGCCCCGCCGCCCCCGGCCAAGGCGGCGGAAGGGATCGAGTGGAAGGGCCGCCTCGCCGGCCCCACCGCCGCCTTCGAGCCGGTGCCGCGCCCCGAAGGCTGGCGCGACCTGCCGTTCCCCTTCATCTACGGCCAGTTCGACCCGGAGCTCTTCCCGATCTCCGAATGGCGGGACGCGACGCGCCAGGCGATGGGCCGCCGCTGGCTCGACGAATGGACCGAGGACCGCTACGCCGAGGACGACCCGCTTCTCGTGGACGAGATCCGCCGCCGGCTTCTCCCCCGCCGCGGCGTCGCCGCCGAGCCGGGGGAGATCCTCATCACCCTCGGCGCGCAGAACGCGCTCTTTCTCGCCGCCGAACTCCTCCTGCCGCCCGGCGCCGCCGCGGCGATGGAGGAGCCGGGCTACCCCGATGGCCGCGCCATCCTCGCCGCCCGCGCCGCGAAGCTGACGCTCCAGCCGGTGGACGCAGACGGCATGGTGGTGGACCGCCGGCTCCGCGGCGCGAAGCTCATCTACCTCACGCCGAGCCACCAGCACCCGACCCTCGTCGCCATGAGCCTCGCCCGCCGCCACGCCCTTCTCGAACTCGCCGAGGCGGAGGACGCCGTGATCCTCGAGGACGATTACGAGCCCGAGGCCGCCGCCGCCGGCCCGCAGCGCCCCGCGCTCCGCGCCTTCGACCGGCGGGGCAGGGTGGTCTATGCCGGCTCCCTCTCGAAAAGCATGATGCCGGGGCTCCGGCTCGGCTTCCTCGTCGCCGCGATACCGCTGATCGAGGAGGCGCGCGCGCTCCGCCGTCTCATGTTCCGCCATCCGCCAGGGCTCAACCAGCGCGTCGCGGCGATCTTCATGGGGAGCGGGCGGCACGACATGTTGCTCGGCCGCGTCCGCCGGGCGCTCGCCGCCCGCCGCGCCGCAGCCCTCGCGGCCCTCGCCGCCCACGCCCCCCTCTGGCGCGTCGTCGGCGTCGAGGGCGGCGGCGGCCTCTGGATCGAGACTGACCCGCCCCTCGATGCGCGCGCCCTCGCCGCCGAGGCCCTCAAGGCCGGCGTCGCCATCGAACCCGGAGACGTCTTCTACGGCGCCCCCCAGAAACCCCGCCGCTTCTTCCGCCTCGGCCTCTCGGTCATCCCCGAGGCCCGGGTGGCGGAGGGCGTGGCGCGGCTGGTCGCGGCGGCGCGGAGGGTGGGTGGATGAGGGGGCCGCAAGCGCCTCCGCGCCCTGAACCGGGCGGCGAGGGCTGCGAACGCCCCTGGGCGGGCGCCTGACCCGGCTGGCATGGGCGCTTTATGGCGCCGCTCCGACCTCCAGCCGGTCCGCGCGTGACGGCCGGGGGGCGCCCGCCCGCGGGGAGGGGCGGGCGCGGCCCGTGTTGGCCACACGGGCCGGGAGGGATGGACGCGGCGCCTCCTCGTTTCCGCCCTTGTCGCGAACGCCGGCGGTTCGGCCCCGGCTATCAGATGCGAACGGCCCCGCGGCGCCGTCGCCCGAAAGGTTCCCCCACGCCCCCCACGTTGACATCCCCGACTCTTTCCGTCAGCTTTCGCGACGTCCCAGCCAGCCCTCCCGGGGCGAGCCCGTCCGGATCCGATCCTTCGCCGCGCCATCCGAGGACGAGGCTCTCATGAGACGCTATTCCGCCGCCCTTTCGCTCGCCGCGTTCTGCGCCGCCGCGCCCGCCCTCGCCGTCGACCGCGCCGACGTCGTCGCCCATTACGCCGACATCGCCGCCGCCGCCTATGGCGACAGCCTGATCGCGGCGGAGCGGCTCCACGCCGCCGCCGCTTCGCTCGTCTCCGCGCCCTCCGCGCCGGCGCTGGAGGCGGCGAAGCGCGCCTGGCTCGCGGCCCGCGTCCCCTACCAGCAGACCGAGGTGTTCCGCTTCGGCAACCCGATCGTCGACGACTGGGAGGGCAAGGTGAACGCCTGGCCGCTCGACGAGGGGCTGATCGACTACGTCGCCGAAAGCTATGGCGGCCCGACCGACGAGAACGACTACGCCGTCCTCAACGTCGTCGCCAATCCGACGTTCGAGATCGCCGGAGAGGCCATCGACGCGACCGAGATCACCCCCGCCCTCCTCGAAGGCAAGTTGCAGGAGGCCGACGGCGTCGAGGCCAACGTCGCCACCGGCTACCACGCCATCGAGTTCCTGCTCTGGGGGCAGGACCTGAACGGCCATGAGCCCGGCGCCGGCGCCCGGCCCTGGACCGACTATGCGGCGGGCGCGGCCTGCACCGGCGGCCATTGCGACCGGCGCGGCGCCTATCTCCTCGCCGCGACCGAGCTTCTGGTCTCCGACCTCGAATGGATGGCGTCGCAATGGGGCCCGCAGGGCGATGCCCGCAAGGCGGTGGTCGAGCATCCGCACGCGGGCGTCGTCGCCATCCTCA
>CALFYQ010000240.1 GCA_937952085.1 uncultured Paracoccaceae bacterium
CCGCCCGCGGCGATGGCCGCCTCGATAATCGCCCGCGCGCCGGCCTCGTCGCCTTCCCGCCAGCGCGCCCAGGGCGGGCCGTTGAGCGCCCAGTCCCAGAACCGCCGCCGCGCCGCGCCGGCCGGCACCGCCTCCGCGGCCGCGCGCAGCCCGGCGACCATGGCGACGAAGGGGCCGAGCGCCGGGGGCAGGGCGGCTTCGAGATCGGTCTTGATTCGCCGCGCCAGCACCGGCGCCGCGCCCTCGGTGCCGATGGCGATCACCACCGGGTCCCGGTCCACCAGCGCGGGGAAGATCATGTCGCAAAGGTCCGGCCGGTCCACCACGTTGACGAGCGCGCCGGCGGCGCGGGCGGCCTCGGCGATGCGCCGGTCGAGCGCCTCGTCGCCGGTGGCGATGAAGGCGGCGGCGGCGCCTTCGAGCGCGGAGGGCTCAAGCGCGGCGGCGACGTGACGCGCCGTCCCGGCGGCGACGAGGGCGGCGAGTTCGGGCTCGAGCGCCGGCGCCATCAGCACCAGCCGCGCCTCGCTCCGGCCGAGGAGCCGCGCCTTCCGCGCCGCCTCCTCGCCGCCGCCGGCGATCACCACCGTGCGGCCGGCGAGGTCGAGGAACATCGGGAAATAGCGCATCCGGGCCGCCTCCTCGCGGCCCGGCTACTTTGTGATGATCTCCGGCCCCATGGCCAGCGTCGGCAGCCAGGTGGAGAGGATCGGCACGTAGGTCACGAGGATCAGGAAGAGGACGAGGATGCAGAGCCAGGGCAGCGCCGCCTTCACCACGGCCATCACCGACATGCCGGCGACGCCCGAGGTGACGAAGAGGTTGAGCCCGACCGGCGGCGTGATCATGCCGATCTCCATGTTCACCACCATGATGATGCCGAGATGGATCGGGTCGATCCCGAGGTTGATGGCGATGGGGAAGACCAGCGGCGCGACGATGACGATGAGGCCCGAGGGCTCCATGAACTGCCCGCCGATCAGGAGGATCACGTTGACGACGATGAGGAAGACGACCGGGCCGAAGCCGGCCGAAAGCATCGCCTCGGCGATCTCCTGCGGGATCTGCTGATCGGTCAGCACCTGCTTCAGGATGAGCGCGTTGGCGATGATGAACATCAGCATCACCGTCAGCTTGCCGGCGTCATAGAGGACGTGCCGGGTGTCCTTGTGGAAGAAGACGGTGAGGAGCGTGTGCGGGGCGCGGGCCAGCGAACGCTTCGAGCCGTCGTCGTTCCGGAGCGGCCCCATGTCCCGGTAGACGAAGTTGGCGATCAGGAAGGCGTAGATCGCCGCCACCGCCGCCGCCTCGGTCGGCGTGAAGACGCCGCCATAGATGCCGCCGAGGATGATGACGATAAGGAAGAGGCCCCAGCCCGCCTCGCGCCCGGAGGCGAAGACCTCCGACCATCCGAGCCAGTCGCCAGCCGGCAGGCCGCGCACCCGCGCCGCGATGTAGATGCCGACCATCAGCATCAGGCCGGCGACGAGGCCGGGGATGATGCCGGCGAGGAAGAGCCGCCCGACCGAGACGTCGACCGAGGCGGCGTAGACCACCATGACGATCGAGGGCGGGATCAGGATGCCGAGCGTGCCGGCGTTGCAGATCACGCCCGCCGCGAACTCCTTGGTGTAGCCGGCCTGCCGCATCGCGAGGATCGCGATGGAGCCGATGGCGACCACCGTCGCCGGCGAGGAGCCGGAGAGCGCCGCGAAGAGCATGCAGGCGAAGACGCCGGCGATGGCGAGGCCGCCGCGGATGTGGCCGACGCAGGCGATGGAGAAGCGGATGATCCGCGCCGCGACGCCGCCCGTGGACATGAAGGAGGAGGCGAGCACGAAGAAGGGGATCGCGAGGAGCGTGTAGTGCCCCGCCATGCCCTGGTAGAGCGCCTGCGCCATCGAGGCGAGCGAGGCCTCGGAGAGGACGAGGAGGAAGAGGATCGAGGAAAGTCCGAGCGCCACCGCGATGGGCACGCCGATGAAGAGGAGGAAGATGACGAGGCCGAAAAGAAGCGCGACGTCCATCGCTCAGGCCTCCCGCTTCGCGGGGGCCGGCGGATCGACCTCCTCGTTCTCGTAGCTGACGATGAGACGCGTGCGGGTGCCGCGGAAGATCGCGACCAGCGCCTCGATCACCCGATAGACGTAGAGCAGCACGCCGATCGGCAGGATGAGATAGGGCACGACGCGCGGCAGCTTCTCGTATTCCTCGCCCTGGTTGATCGCGCCCGAGAGCCAGTCGAGGAAGAACGGCATCGGCACCTGTTCGGTGATGTAGAAGGCGCGGTCGCGCGTCTTCTCGTCGAAGCCGGTCGGGAACCAGCGGCCCGTCGTCTGCTCGAAGCCGGCGAAGGGGGCCCAGTAGTCCCACGCGCCCTTCAGGAGCAGGAGGCCGTAGGCGAGGCAGGCGAGCGCGGCGAGGATGCCGAGGATGCGCGCCGTGCGGGGCGGGACGACGTTGATGAGCGCGTCCACGCCGAGATGGGCGGTGTGCTTCACCAGATGGCTCATGCCGAAGAGGACGAGCCAGGCGAAGAGGATCAGGGTGATTTCGAGGCCCCAGATCAGCGCGTCGTTGAAACCGTATCGGAGCACGACGTTGACGAAGGTGACGAGGGTCATCAGCCCGAGCAGGACGGCGATCACCGTCTCCTCGAAGGCGTCGACGAAGCCGCGCCGCCCTTGCGGCGCCTTGTGCGACGGGTCGCTCATCTCGGATCTCGCGGGATGTGGGGCGGCGACGGGCGCCGCCCCGGGGTTGGATCAGCTGCCGCCGTTGAAGCTTTGCGCCGCCGCGATGTTGTCGGCGCCGACCCCGTCGACGAACTTGTCCCAGACGGGCTTCATCGCATCGACCCAGGCCTGGCGCTGTTCGTCGGTGAGTTCGCGGATCACCCCGCCGGCGTCGAGGATCGCTTTGCGCGCCGCGGCGTCGACCTCGTTGACGGCCGCGTTCCGCTCCGCCGTGACCTCGTCCATGATGGTCCCGACCTGGGTGCGAACGTCTTCCGGCAGGCCCTCCCACCAGTCGACCGAAGTGACGACGAGATAGTCGAGCACGCCGTGATTGGTCTCGGTCGAGCCGTCCTGCACCTCGAAGAACTTCTGGCCGTAGATGTTGGACCAGGTGTTCTCCTGCCCGTCGACGACGCCGGTCTGGAGCGCGCCATAGACCTCGGAGAAGGCCATCGGCTGGGCCGAGGCGCCGAGCGCCTCCATCTGCGCGACGATCACGTCGGAGGGCTGCACGCGGAACTTGAGGCCCTTGGCGTCGGCCGGCACGAGGAGCGGCTTGTTGGCCGAGAACTGCTTCATGCCGTTGTGCCAGAAGCCGAGCCCGAGTAGGCCGCGGCGGACCATCGACTGCTTCATCTTCTCGCCGGCACCCGAGGCCTGGAACGCGTCCACCGCCTCGATGTTCTTGAACATGAACGGCAGGTCGAAGATCTGGAACTGCTTGGTGAAGGCCTCGAACTTCGAGAGCGAGGGCGCGGCGAACTGGACGTCGCCGTTCAGCATCGCCTCCAGCACCTTGTCGTCGTCGTAGAGCGTGCTGTTCGGATAGACGGTGACGCAGGCCTTGCCGTCCATCTCCTCGTTCACGCGCTTGGCGAAGAGCGCCGCGGCGATGCCCTTGGGGTGCTTGTCCACGTTGGTGACGTGGGCGAATTTCATCTCGATCTCGCCCGCGTCGCAGCCCGGCCCGGCGGACGCGGCGAATGCGGCGAGGGTGACCGCGGCCGCGGCCGCGAGGGAAAGTCGGGTCTTCATCAGGAGGCCTCCCAAAAATTCCGTGCGACGGCGATCTCCGTCGCCTCGCACGCGATATTGCCGGAAAGGGTGCATTGGGCAAGGGTTCC
>CALFYQ010000241.1 GCA_937952085.1 uncultured Paracoccaceae bacterium
CCGTCTGCATCGAGGAGGAAAGCTCGATCTTCGCCTTCTCGGCGGCCTCCTTCAGCCGCTGCAGCGCCAGCCGGTCCTTCCGGAGGTCGATCGAGTTCTCCTTCTGGAACTCGCTGGCGAGATAGTCGACCAGCCGAAGGTCGAAGTCCTCGCCGCCGAGGAAGGTGTCGCCGTTGGTCGACTGCACCTGGAAGAGGCCGTCGCCGATCTCCAGCACCGAGATGTCGAAGGTGCCGCCGCCGAGGTCATAGACCGCGATGGTCTTGTCGCCTTCCTTGTCGAGCCCGTAGGCGAGCGCGGCCGCGGTCGGCTCGTTTATGATGCGCAGCACCTCGAGGCCGGCGATCTTGCCAGCGTCCTTCGTGGCCTGCCGCTGCGCGTCGTTGAAATAGGCCGGGACGGTGATGACCGCCTGGGAGACCTTCTCGCCGAGATAGCTCTCCGCGGTCTCCTTCATCTTCTGCAGCGTGAAGGCGGAGATCTGCGAGGGCGAATACTTCTCGCCGCGCGCCTCGACCCAGGCGTCGCCGTTGCCGCCCTTGACGATGGTGTAGGGCACCATCCCCTTGTCCTTCTCAACGGTCGGGTCCTCGTAGCGGCGGCCGATCAGGCGCTTCACCGCGAAGACGGTGTTCTGCGGGTTGGTGACGGCCTGGCGTTTCGCCGGCTGGCCGACCAGCCGCTCGCCGCTTTCGGTGAAGGCGACGATGGAGGGCGTGGTGCGCGCGCCCTCGGCGTTCTCGACGACCTTGGGGGTCGCGCCGTCCATGATGGCGACGCAGGAGTTCGTGGTCCCTAGGTCGATGCCGATGACTTTTGACATGTGCTCGTTCCTTTCGGCGATGTGCGGCCCACGGGTCCGTGCGGCCCCCGAGGCCTATCCCTGGATGAAGCGGCTTCGGGCCTCTCTCCCGACGCCACGGGGCATATAGTTGTGACTTTTTTGCCTCGCAAGCGCGTTCGCTGGACTCTTTGACTGGCGGAGAAGGAAGCCGCGACAGGTTGACGGCCGGTGAAGGAGGCGGAGGATCGCGCGATGCTTCCCGAAGGCCTGCGCCTCCTCGACGGTTATCTCGACGCGCCGGCTCAGGCGCGCCTCCTGGCCACGCTCCGCGAGGTCGCCCGCGCCGCGCCGCCACGGCGGATGGAGGCGGCGCGCGGCCGGCTGATGTCGGTGGCGATGACCTCGGCCGGCCGGGTCGGCTGGGTCTCCGACCGGACGGGCTACCGCTATGAGCCGCGCCAGCCCTCGGGCGATCCCTGGCCCGCGATTCCCGCGCCCGCGCTCGCGATCTGGCGCGCCGTCTCCGGCTGGCCGGCGGACCCGGACTGCCTTCTCCTCAACCAATACCGGGAAGGCGCGCGCCTCGGCCTCCACCGCGACGAGGACGAGAAGGAGTTCGACGCGCCTGTGGTGTCGGTCTCGCTCGGCGACCCGGCGCGGTTCCGCTATGGCGGGCTCGATCGGCGCGACCCGACGAAAAGCTTCGAGCTTCGCTCTGGCGACGTTCTCGTCATGGGCGGGCCGGCCCGGCTCATCTGGCACGGCGTGGACCGGATCCTCTTCGGCCGCTCGCCGCTCCTCGAAGGCGGCGGCCGGCTCAACCTGACGATGCGGGTGGTGCGCGACTGAGAAGGGTTCGCACGCTTCAACCCCGTCCGAACCCAGCGCGCAGCGCCGCGGCCGCCCGCAGGGAGGAGCGGGCGCGGCCCGGGCTGGTCGCCCGGGCCGGAAGGGGTGGCATGGGCGCGCCTTCATTCCGGCCCTCGCCTCGTGCGGCGGCCTCCCCGCCTTTGCGCCCTCCCGCCCATCCGCTATGCCTCGCCCCGACGCGGCCGGAAGGGGCGAGAGATGGATTTCGAGGACTACGGCCCCTGGGCGAAGAAGGCGGTGGACTGGACCGTCGAGTATCGCCGCACGCTCCGCGACCGCCCGGTGCGGGCGCCGCTCGTCCCCGGCGCGACGCTCCGCCAGCTCCCCGAGGCGCCGCCCGAGACGGCCGAGCCGATGGAGGCGATCTGGGCCGATTTCGAGCGCATCGTGCCGGATGCGATGACCCACTGGCAGCACCCGCGCTTCATGGCCTACTTCCCGGCCAACGCGGCGCCCGCCTCGCTCCTCGCCGAGCAGCTCGCCAACGCCATGGCCTCGAACCTCCTCCTCTGGCAGGCGAGCCCGGCCGGCGAGGAGATGGAGACGCGGATGGTCGACTGGCTCCGCCAGGCGCTCGGCCTTCCCGAAGGCTGGACCGGCCTCATCCAGGACGCCGCCTCCACCGCCACGCTCTGCGCCGCCCTGACGATGCGGGAGCGGGCGCTCGAATGGCGCGGCAATCTCCAGGGGCTCTCGGGCCTGCCGCGCCTTCGCGTCTACGCCTCCGCCCAGCGCCATTCGAGCGTCGACCGCGCCGTCCGCTTCGCCGGAATCGGCCAGGACAACCTCGTCTCGATCCCGACCGACGAAGATTACGGCATGCGCCCCGAGGCGCTCGCCGAGGCGATCCGCGCGGACCGCGCGGCGGGCTATCTTCCCGCCGGCCTCTTCGTCACCGTCGGCGGCACCTCGATCGGCGCTTCGGACCCGGTCGGCGCCGTCCTCGACGTGGCCGAGGCCGAAGGGCTCTATTCCCATGTCGACGCCGCCTGGGCGGGCTCGGCGATGATCTGCCCGGAATTCCGCCCGATCTGGGCAGGCGTCGAGCGCGCCCACTCGATTGTCTTCAACCCGCACAAATGGCTCGGCGCGCAGTTCGACTGCTCCGTCCAGTTCCTCCGCGACCCGAAGGAGCAGATCCGGACCCTCGCGCTCCGCCCGGTCTTCCTCGAAACCCTCGGCGCCGACGGCGTCGTCAACCATTCAGAATGGACCATCCCGCTCGGCCGCCGCTTCCGCGCGCTGAAGCTCTGGTTCCTCCTGCGCGCCGAAGGGCTCGAAGGGCTCCGCGCCCGGATCCGCAACCACGTCGCCTGGACCGCCGAGGCGGCCGAGCGCATCGCCGCGACGCCAGGGCTCGAAATCGTCACGGCGCCCCGCCTCGCCCTCTTCACCTTCGCCCGCACGGATGGCGACGAGGCGACGCGCCGGCTCTTCGAGGCGGTGAACGACGACGGGCGCACCTACCTCACCCAATCCGCCCATGAAGGCCGCTTCGTCATCCGCATGACGATGGGCCAGTTCGAGATGGAGCGGGCGGACATGGCGGCCGCCGTCTCCGCCGTGGCCGAGCTTTCCGCCGGGATCTGAGCCGGAACCAACCGGCGAGACGGCCGTTTCTCCTCCGTAAGCCGGTGCGTGGCTGCGCCTGACGCGCCCGCCCCGGCGGAAAACAAGGAGAAACGCAATGAAACGCCTTCTTGCGGGCGCCTGCGCGGCCGCCCTTCTCGCCACGTCCATCGGCGCCGCTCCCGCCGCCGCCGCCTCCCGCGCCGAGCTGACCTTCTGGCGCTCCGCCGAGCGCGGCGGCACCGTCGCCGACTATGAGGCCTATCTCGAACGCTACCCGGCGGGCGACTTCGCCGCGCTGGCGAAGAACCGCATCTCGGACCAGACGGTGAGCGAGGCCGCGCCGCCGCCCCCCGCCGTCCCGGTCAACCCGGCGCTGGTCGAGGGCGCGCTGCATCTAGGAACCGCCGAGCGCATGGCGGTGCAGGAGAACCTCACGCGGCGCGGCTTCGACACCCGTGGGGTGGACGGCGTCTTCGGCCCGGCGACCCGCGGCGCGATCCGCGAATGGCAGCTCGAATTCGGCGCCGCGCCGACCGGCTACCTGACGGCGGAGGACTACGACGAGATCACCGCCGCGCCCTATTCCGGCGCGACGCCGCAGACCGAGCCGGTGACGGCCCGCGCCGAGGATGACGGCCCGCGCGTCGAGCGCCGCGCCGCCGAGGCCGAGCTCGGCTACGGCCCGAAGGAGCTGGCCGAGATCGAGGCCCGCCTCGCCTTCGCCGGCTTCGATCCCGGCCACCCGGACGGCGTCGTCGACCGCGAGACGCGCCGCGCGATCCACGACTACCGGGAGAGCCGCGGCTTCACCCCGCACCGCTTCCTCGACCGGCCCATGGTGGACCGGCTCGTCGCGGACACCGCCGCCTGGCGCGGCGGCTCGGCCTCCAGCCAGACCGGCATCGACCCCTCCGTCGCGGCGGCGGTCGGCCTCGGCGCGCTCGCCGTTGGCGGCGCGATCCTACTGGACGACTAGGCGCTCGGCCGTCCCCCGGTCGGATGCGCCGGGCCCCGGCGACGCGGAGGGCGTCGCCGGGGTCTTTGTGTGTCTATTGATCGGGGGCGCCGCGACGGCTCCGCCAGAGCCGGATCGCCAGAACGGCGAAGTAGATCGGAAAAAGGCCGACCCTGAACGCCAGCGTGGCCAAAGGGTGCGCTCGGCGGAACATCTTTTTCGAGTATTCGTCCGCCTCCCGCTCCTGATCCTCGACTTGGCCGAATTCGCCGTGCTGGAAATGGTGGTGTCCCACCTCGTGATAGAAGGTCATCTCCATCATGACCTTTCGCCACCAGCGGGCCAGGGCGTTCCGGGCGCCGCCCTCCCAGGTCAGGACGATGCCGTCGAACTGGAGATTGTATTTTCCCAGATACTCCATTTCGGGGAGACGCATGATCACGTCGATGCGGGTGATCCGGGCGATGTCGAGCCCGGGCGTCGCGCTCCATCTCTCGAGATAGGCGAGTATGGTCTGGGCGTCGGGGATCTCGTCGGCGATGTAGATGGGCGCCCCCCCGCCCAGACGACCGACGACCCGATCGCCGTGGCGGCGGCCCATGATTTCCACGGCGCGGCGGTGAAGGACGTGTATGGGGGCCGACCGCAAGCGGACGAGTTCGCGCCTGAACGCCTCCGCATCGAGTTCGTGCAGGAGGGCAAGCAGGAGCGAGAAGAAGCCTTCGCCGGCCCCTCTGGGCGGCTCGCTCAGCGCGGATGCGGCGAGATTCTTCCGCACGAGCGGAATTGCACTCTCAGGGTCCAGAAGGAGTGCGCGCCATGCCTGCCGCACGACCGTCACATCCGAAGCGGCGAAGCCGCGGAGCAATCGACTGAGAGAACGGGATGCGTCGGCCGCCATGCAAAATCGAATAGCATGACTGCGCCAGGCGGGCGATCCGGCGTTGTGACATTCTCCTCTCGGTCCCCCGCGCGCCCCGCCCATGTTAGGGTCGTGCCGAGGGAGGGCCCGCCATGAGACGACTGCTCACCATCCTCTTCGCCGCGATGGTCGCCATCGCGCCCGTGGCCGGCGAGGCGGCCGGCCGGGTCGAGACGCAACTCTGGAACTCGATCCGCGATTCCCGAAATCCCGACGATTTCGCCTACTACCTCTCGCGCTACCCGCACGGCGAATGGGCGCCGCAGGCCGAGCGGAAGCTCGTCCGGCTCGAACGGAAGGAGCGGCGCGCCGCGGCGGAAGACCGGCTCGGCCTCACCCGCGGCCAGAAGCTCGAAGTGGAGGAGCGGCTGGCGCGGGCCGGCCACTATCCCGGCTCGATCAACGGCGTCTTCGACGGCGACACCCGGTTCGCCATCGCCGACTATCGCCGCAGCGCCGGCCTTCCGGCCTCGAACTATCTCGACACGCGGATGCTCCGCGCCCTCGTGCGCGACACCGACTACGCCTATCGGGGCTCGCAGCACCGCGAGACGCGGGACGGCGAGATCGCCGCGGGCGTCGTGGCCGGCGCGCTGATCCTCGGCGGCGTGATCCTCCTCGCGGATTAGGCTTCCGCGTCGGCCGGCGCCGTCCTAGATCAAGGCGGGGGCATGGCAAGGAGTATCGCGATGCGTCTCGTCCACTGGGCGGCGGCCGCCGCGCTCGGGCTGGCTTCGGGGCTTCCGCCCGCCGGCGGGGCCGCGGCGGCGGCTGCGAACGAGATCCTGTTCTGGCGGAAGGCGGCGGAGAGCAACCTCGCCGCCGATTACCGGGACTATGTCCGCCGCTTCCCGGCCGGGGATTTCGTCCCCTTCGCGCGCGCCCGGCTCGGCGAGCGGGACGGGGCGCCGGCGCCGATCACGGCGCTGCCGCTCTCCGGCGCGGCGGAGGACCCGGCCGCGGTCGAGGCGATGAAGCTCGGAACCGCCGAGCGGCAGGCGGCGCAGGACGGGCTCCGGTCCCGCGGCTTCGAGCCCGGCCCCTCCACCGGCGTCTTCGACCAGCAGACCCGCGACGCCCTCCGCGCCTGGCAGATCCGCGCCGGCGAGCGCGCCACCGGCTACCTAACAGACCGGCAATACGATGAGCTCACCACCGCGCCGCTCTCGGGCGCCCTGCCGGCGAGCGGGCCGATGACCGAGCGGCTGGACCTCGCCGAGACCGACAGCGCCCGCGCCGCCCGCGAGGCCGCGCTCGGCTATGGCGAGGCCGAGCTAGCCGAGATCGAGGCCCGCCTCTCCCGCGCCGGCTTCGACGCCGGCCCGGAGGACGGCGTGATCGACGCGCCCGCCCGCGCCGCGATCCGCGCCTATCGCCAGAGCCGCGGCTTCTCCCCCCACGAATGGATAGACCGGCCGATGGTGGACCAGCTCTTCCGCGACACCGCGGGCTGGCCGGGCCCGAAGCTGGCGACGCGCTGAGGCGGGACGCGCTGTTTCGACAGATGCCCGCGCGCCGGGCTTCAGACGCACGCCGTCTCCTGGCTCATCTTCGAAAATGAGCGTCGGCGGAGTAGGGCGCTGTCCCGACTTGTCCCGCGACAAGTCGGGCTGCGGCCGCCCATCCCAGGGCGGCCGCATTCGCGCCCGCCTGGGCGACCCCATCCCGATTTCCGAAACACCCTCC
>CALFYQ010000242.1 GCA_937952085.1 uncultured Paracoccaceae bacterium
GGCGTCTCGCCTTCGCGCCAGAAGGGGACGAGGCGAAGCTCGGCCGCCGCCATGGCGCGGCGGATCATCCCCTCGTTCGAGCGCGGGTCCTCGGGCGCGACCCAGCGCTCGTCGCCCGGCAGGACGGCGACATGCGGCCAGTCCAGCGGCGCGGCGGCGAGGGCAGCGAGGAAGGCGGCGGGGGTCGTCCCGCCCGGCGCGGCGAAGCTGGCGCGGCCCTTGGCGCGGAGCGCGGCGGCGAGATCGGCCGCCACCGCGGCGGCGAGCGCGCGCGCGAGCGCGGCCTCGTCCTCATGCTCGAACAGTGCGGGCGTCATCGCGGGTCTCCCCGGCCATCCCTGCTGATGTCGCCGCGCCGTCAGGGGGGCGCCGGCGGCGACCAGGGCGCTCAATGGCCGATACAATTCCTCGATAGCGCTTTGCGATCAAGGAATTGATTGATGCGTCGCGAAGGGCGCGCGGTTTTCGTCACGCCGGGCGGGCGCGGCCGCGCCCGCCGCTCAGATCATCGCCATGCCGCCGTTCACGTGGAGCGTCTGGCCGGTGACATAGGCGGCTTCGGGGCTGGCGAGGTAGAGGACGGCGGCGGCGATCTCGTCCGCCTCGCCCATCCGGCCGGCCGGGATCGAGGCGTCGATCCGGGCCTTCTGGTCGTCCTTCAGCGCGTCGGTCATCGGCGTGCGGATGAAGCCGGGGGCGACGCAGTTCGCGGTCACGCCGCGGCTCGCCACCTCGGCGGCGAGGGACTTCGTCATGCCGATCAGCCCGGCCTTCGAGGCGGCGTAGTTGCCCTGGCCCGGATTGCCGGTGACGCTGACCACCGAGGTGATGGTGACGATGCGGCCCCAGCGCGCCTTCATCATGCCGCGGAGCGCGGCCTTGGAGAGGCGGAAGGCGGCGGTGAGGTTGACCGCGATCACCTTGTCCCAGTCGTCCTGGCTCATCCGCATGAAGAGGCCGTCGCGGGTGAGGCCGGCGTTGTTGACGAGGATGTCGACCGAGCCGAGCGCCTCGGCGGCGCGGCCGACCAGGGCGTCGGTCGCGGCGCCGTCCGAAAGATCGCAGGGGACTACATGGGCGCGGTCGCCGAGCTCGGCGGCGAGCGCCTCGAGCGGCGCCTGCCGCGTTCCGGAAAGCGCCACGCTGGCCCCAGCGGCGTGCAGCGCCTTGGCGATGGCGGCGCCGATGCCGCCCGAGGCGCCCGTCACCAGCGCGCCCTTACCCGTCAGATCGAACATTCCGCGCCCTCCCGGCCCGTTTCGGGGGGAAGTGCGCGGAAACGCCCCTCCGGGTCAACCGTTGGCGGTCGTGGCGGGGCCTGTCTCGTCTTCCGGAGTCTCGACGGCGCGCGGCGAGATGACCGAGCCGCGATGGCCGCCCTGCGCCTTGTCGAGGGCGTCGTCGTCAAGCTGCGCGGGGCGGGCGGGGGTCTTTTCCTGGCTCATCTCTCGCTCCTTCAGCGCGGCGCGCGCTGTTCCTCGTGGTTGATGACGACGGGGGTTCTGGCGCCGGAGCCGGCGCCCTGCGCCTGATCGAGCGCCGCTTCGTCGAGTTCGACCGCCTTCACGTCTTTCTGCGCTTTCGGGTCTTTCGGCATCGCGATGCGCCTCCCGCGCGGTGTGAATGCGAGAGATGTGGGGCGCGCGGGGCGGCTTCGCCTGTGCGTTTGCGCACCGGACCTGCGGCGCCCTTCCGGCTCGACGCGCCGGGCCCGCCGCCCTAGGAAGGGTGCCGAAGGAGGCCGCCATGCCGAAGCCGATCAAGCCCGTCGTCCTCTGCATCCTCGACGGCTGGGGCTGGCGCGAAGCGCGCGAGGCGAACGCCGTCGCGCTGGCCGAGACGCCGAACTGGGATGCGCTGGTGGCGGCGCAGGCGCCGGCGATGCTGGCCTGCTCGGGCCCCGATGTCGGCCTGCCCGAGGGGCAGATGGGCAATTCGGAGGTCGGCCACACCAATATCGGCGCGGGCCGCGTCGTCTGGATGGACCTGCCGAAGATCGACAATTCCATCGCCGACGGAAGCTTCGCGAAGAACGAGACGCTGCTCGATTTCGCGGCGAAGGTGAAGGCGGCGGGCGGCCGGGCGCACCTGATCGGCCTCGCCAGCGCCGGCGGCGTCCATGCGCATCAGCGCCACATCGCGGCGGCGGCGAAGGTGTTGGCGGCGGAGGGGGTTCCGGTGCTCCTCCACCTTTTCACCGACGGGCGCGACGTGGCGCCGAAATCGGCGGTCGGGCAGATTCGGGCGTTCCTCGGCGATCTCGGCGGGGCCGGGACGGTGGCGAGCGTCTCCGGGCGATTCTACGCCATGGACCGCGACAAGCGGTGGGACCGGGTGGAGGCCGCCTTCGCCGCCATCGTCAAGGGCGAGGGGCGCAAGGCGGCGGACCCGGTCGCGGCGGTCGAGGCCGCCTATGCGCGGGGCGAGACCGACGAATTCGTGCAGCCGACGGTGATCGGCGGCTACGAGGGCGCGAAGGACGGCGACGGCCTTCTCTGCCTCAATTTCCGGGCGGACCGGGCGCGGGAGATCCTCTCCGCCCTCGGCGAGCCGGGTTTCGACGGGTTCGACGTCTCGGCGCGGCCGGCCTTTTCGGCGATGGCCGGCATGGTCTCCTATTCCGAGCGGCACGACGCCTTCATGCCGGCGCTCTTCCCGCCCGAGCCGATCGAGGACACGCTCGGCGAATGGGTGGCGAAACAGGGGCTGAAGCAGATTCGGCTCGCGGAGACGGAGAAGTATCCGCATGTCACCTTCTTCCTGAACGGCGGCGAGGAGACGCCCTTCGGCGGCGAGGACCGGTTCATGGCGCCGAGCCCGAAGGTGCGGACCTATGACCTGAGGCCGGAGATGTCGGCGGCCGAGGTGGCGGCGGCGCTCGTGGCCGGGATCGAGGGCGGGGCGCATGACCTCATCGTCGTCAACTTCGCCAACCCGGACATGGTCGGCCATACCGGCGTGATCGAGGCGGCGGCGAAGGCCTGCGAGGCGGTGGACCGCGGGCTCGGCGCGGCGCTGGCGGCGCTGGAGCGGGCCGGCGGGGCGATGATCGTCACCGCGGACCACGGCAATTGCGAACTGATGGTGGACCCCGAAACCGGCGAGCCCCACACCGCGCACACGACGACGCCGGTGGCGGCGCTGCTCGCCGGCGTGCCCGGCGCACGGCTCGAAGGGCCGGGGCGGCTCGCCGACCTCGCGCCGACGCTGCTCGACCTGATGGGGCTCGAACAGCCGGCGGCGATGAGCGGGCGGAGCCTCCTCCGGCGGGCCGGGTGAGAAGGGCGGCGTTTTTCCTGGCCGCGCTGGCGCTGGCGGCGCCGGCGGCGGCGGAGGAGCGCGCGGCGCGGGCGGCCGAGATGCTGGAGCGGGCGCAGGCGCTGCTCGCCTCGGCGGCGAGCGACGAGGAGCGGCGGGCGGCGATCGGCCGGGCGGCGCAGGCGCGGGAGGCGATGCTGGCCGCGCTTCGCGATGCGCTCCGCGCCGGGGCGGACCGGCGGGCCGAGATCGAGACGGAGCTCGAAGCCGAGCATGAGCGGCTGGCCGCGGCGCTTTCGGCGCTGATCGGCCTCGCCCGCGCGCCGCGGCTGGCGGCGGTGGCGCACCCTGACGGCGCGCTGGCCGCGGCGCGCGCCGCCGGGGCGCTTTCCGACGCGCTGCCGCCGCTCGAGGCCGAGGCGGCGGCGCTTTCGGCGAAGCTGACGGAGCTTCGGCGGCTCGAGGCGGAGGCGAAGGCGGCCTCCGACGAGGCGCGGGCGGGGCTGACCGCGCTTTCCGACGCGCGGGCGATGCTGGCGGCGACGGCCGGCGCGGCGGCGGACCCGGCGGTGGCGGCGGAGGCCGCGCGGCTCGCCGCGGCGGCGGGCTCGCTCCGCGCGCTGGCGGCGCGGCTAGAAGGCGCGGGGGGCGGGCCGGCCCAGGCGCCCTTCGCGGCGGCGACGGGGCTGACGCCGCCGGTCGAGGGCCGGCTGACGCGCCGGTTCGGCGAGCGAGGCGCCGAAGGCGTCGAGATCGAGGCGCCGGCCTGGGCGGCGGTCTATGCGCCCTGGCGGAGCGTGGTGCGCTTCGCGGGGCCGTTCCGCGGCGAGGGGGTGGTGACGATCCTCGAGCCCGAGCCAGAGACGCTGATCGTCCTCTCCGGGCTCGCCTCGGCCTCGGTCGCGGCGGGGGAGACGGTGCTGGCCGGCGAGCCGGTCGGCGCGATGGGCGGCCCGCCGCCCGAAGCTGAAGAATTTTTGATCGCGGCGCGGGGGGATGTTGAAACCTTCCCCTCGGCGGCGCTCTATATGGAAGTGAGACGGGGCGGCGCGCCAGCCGACCCTGCGAAATACTTCGCCTTCGGACCCGAGGAGGGTGCTGCGGAATGAAACGTGCGATCATCGCCGGCCTGGGCGGAGCCCTGTTCGGCCTTCTGGCGGCGACAGAGCTGACGACCCCGCTTTCGGCTCAGGAATCGAGCAGCCGCTCCGCCTACGAGAAGCTGGATCTCTTCGGCGACATCTTCGAGCGGGTCCGCACCCAGTATGTGGAGCCGGTGGACGAGGGAAAGCTGATCGACGCGGCGATCAACGGCATGCTCACCTCGCTCGACCCGCATTCGAGCTATCTGCCGCCCGACAATTTCGAGGACATGCGGGTCCAGACCAAGGGCGAGTTCGGCGGCCTCGGCATCGAGGTCACGATGGAGAACGGCGTGGTGAAGGTCGTCGCGCCGATCGACGACACGCCGGCCGCCTCCGCCGGCGTCGAGGCGGGGGACCTCATCACCGCGCTCGACGGCGAGCCGGTGCTCGGCCTCACGCTGGCCGAGGCGGTGGACAAGATGCGCGGCAAGGTGGGCGAGGAGATCATCCTCACCATCGTCCGCGAGGGCAAGGACGAGCCCTTCGACCTGAAGCTGGTGCGCGACACGATCAAGATCCGCGCCGTGCGCGCCCGGGTCGAGGGCGATGTCGGCGTGATCCGCATCACCACCTTCAACGAGCAGACCTACGACAACCTCGAAGCGGGGCTGAAGGAGGTCACGGCCGAGATCGGCGCGGACCGGATCAAGGGCTATGTGATCGACCTCCGGAACAACCCGGGCGGCCTGCTCAACCAGGCGATCGCGGTTTCCGACGCCTTCCTCGACAAGGGCGAGATCGTCTCCACCCGCGGCCGCAACCCGGAAGAGGGCGAGCGGCACAACGCGCAGCAGGGCGACCTGACCAACGGCAAGCCGCTGGTGGTGCTGATCAACGGCGGCTCGGCCTCGGCTTCGGAGATCGTCGCGGGGGCCCTGCAGGACCACCGGCGCGCGATCCTCGTCGGCGAGAAGAGCTTCGGCAAGGGTTCGGTCCAGACGATCATGCCGCTGCAGGGGCAGGGCGCGATGCGGCTCACCACGGCGCGCTACTACACGCCGTCGGGCCGCTCGATCCAGGCGCTCGGCATCGAGCCCGACATCCTCGTCGCGCAGAGGAAGTTCGAGGCGGAGGACGAGGGCGCGACCCGGCGGCTCCGCTCGGAGGCGGACCTTCGCGGCAGCCTGACGAACGAGCTTTCCGACGAGGAGAAGACCGTCCTCGAGGAGGAGCGCAAGCGCCACGAGGAGACCGCGAAGCTCCGCGACGAGGACCTTCAGCTCGCCTATGCGCTGGACCTGCTGACCGGCCTTTCGGTTTACGCGAAGTCCGAGTGACGAAGGACGCGAAGGCGCCGCTGACGCAAGAGGCGCTGGCGGCGCTGCCCTACCGCCCCTGCGTCGGCCTCGTTCTGATGAACCGGGCCGGCGCCGTCTTCGCCGGCAAGCGGATCGACAATCCCGGCCCCGCCTGGCAGATGCCTCAGGGCGGGGTGGACCCCGGCGAGACGCCGGAGGCCGCGGCGCTCCGTGAGCTGGGCGAGGAGACCGGGGTGGCGCCGGAGCGTGTTTCGGTGCTGGCCGAGACGCCGGGCTGGATCCCCTATGACCTGCCGGCGGAGCTGGTTCCGAAGCTCTGGGGCGGGAGGTTTCGCGGGCAGGAGCAGAAGTGGTTCCTGCTGCGGTTCCTCGGCGCGGATAGCGAGGTCCGGATCGACGGGCCGCACCCGGAATTCTCCGAATGGGCCTGGATGCCGCCCTCGGTGCTGATCGAGCGGATCGTGCCGTTCAAGCGGGCGGTCTATGACCGGGTCTTCGCGGAGTTCGAGGGGCTGATCGGGCCGGCCTAGGGCCTGCGGATCGGCGTTCGCTCGCCGATCTGGTCGGCGCCATGGATGCCGGTGACGCTGGCCGGATCGGCGACGCGGTCGCATCCGCGTCCGCCTGGGCGATCACAGCGCGATTTCAAGGCCGTCGCTCCCGGCCCAAGCCTCTTCGGCCTTCGCTTGCGCTCCCGGCCGACGGACCGGGCGTCCTTCCACGGGGAGGCCGCTGATCCGGTCCGGGGCGCGCGGCGGCGGCGTCCGGCGCTATCCGGCCGCGGCGGCGGCGAGGGCCTTTTCGGCCTCCCGCCCGGTCGTCTCCTCGTAATGGTCGAAGGCGGCTTCGAGCCAGGCGACGCCCTGGGTCAGGCCGCCGAGCTGGAGCCGCAGATCGTCCAGCGATGGCTCCGGCAGGAGGGCGCGGAAGATGTCCCAGCCCGGCGCCTCGGGGTTCGGGTCGTAGCCGAGCACCTGGCCCTTGAGGCCGCTGACGAGGGCGAGGAGGCCGCCGGACCACTGCGCGGGGGTGTGGATCGCGACGGCGGCGACCGGGTGGAGGAGGACCGGCTTCGCCTCTTTCAGCGCCTCCCGCACGCAGGCGGCGGCGGCGATGCGGAAGGCGAGGTCGGAACTGTCGACCGCATGGGCCTTGCCGTCGTTCAGCAGCACTTCGAGATCGACCACGGGGAAGCCGAGCGGGCCTTTCCGGCAGGCGTCCTCCGCACCGGCGGCGACGGCGGGGATGTAGTTGCGCGGCACCACGCCGCCCTTCACCTCCTCGCGGAAGCGGAAGCCCTCGCCGCGCGCCAGCGGCGAGACGACCAGGTTGACCTCGGCGAACTGGCCGGCGCCGCCGGTCTGCTTCTTGTGGCGGTGCCGTTTCTCGACGCGGCGG
>CALFYQ010000243.1 GCA_937952085.1 uncultured Paracoccaceae bacterium
GTGCTCGAGAAAGCCGGTGAGATTCTCGAACTCGCCGAGCGCCTTCACCAGCTCCTTCACATTTTCGAGCCGGCCGGGCGCCTCGGGCGAGCGGTCGTTCCGCCAGTGGTCGAGATAGCCGAAATCCTCGAGAAGGCGCATCGCGCCGTCCACCGGGTCGAAATCCGGCCGCTGCGCGCGGGCGATCCAGGTGTCGAAAAGCGCGACCAGCGAGCGGAGCGACGATTGCGCCGCCTTGGTGACGCCGGGGGCGCCCTCCACCGAAGCGATCCGCGCCGCTTCGAAAATTCCGACGCCGCGGGACCGGGCGAGGGCGGCGATCGAGGCCTGCGCCTTCTCGCCGAGGCCGCGCTTCGGCGTGTTGACGATCCGCTCGAAGGCGAGGCCGTCATCGGGCGAGGAGACGACGCGGAGATAGGCGATGGCGTCCCGCACCTCCATCCGCTCATAGAAGCGGGGTCCGCCGATGACGCGGTAGGGCAGGCCGATGGCGAGGAACCGGTCCTCGAAGGCGCGCATCTGGTAGGAGGCGCGGACCAGCACCGAGATCTCGTTCGGGGAGACCGGCGCCTCGCCGCGGGAGCCCTTCTCGGCCGCCTCGATCTCCTCGCCGATCCAGCGCGCCTCCTCCTCGCCGTCCCAATGGCCGATCAGGCGAACGCGCGCGCCCCCCTCCGCCTCGGTCCAGAGCGTCTTGCCGAGCCGGCGCTCGTTTCCGGCGATGACCGCCGAGGCGGCGGCGAGGATGTGCCCGGTGGAGCGGTAGTTCTGTTCGAGCCGGATCACCTTGGCGCCCGGAAAATCCTCCTCGAACTTCAGGATGTTGCCGACCTCGGCGCCGCGCCAGCCATAGATCGACTGGTCGTCGTCGCCGACCACGCAGAGATTGCGGTGGCCCTGCGCCAACAGCCGCAGCCAGAGATACTGGGCGACGTTGGTGTCCTGATACTCGTCGACGAGGATGTAGCGGAACCAACGCTGATATTGCGCCAGCACATCCGGCGCCTCGCGGAAGATCCGGACGCAATGGAGCAGGAGATCGCCGAAATCGCAGGCGTTCAGCGTCTTCAGCCGCGCCTGGTATTCGGCGTAGAGCTTCGGGCCGAAGCCGCCATAGGCGCGGGACTCCGCGGCGGGAATGTTCCCGGGCTCGATCGCCCGGTTCTTCCAGCGGTCGATCACGGCGGCGAGCTGTCGGGCGGGCCAGCGCTTGTCGTCGATGTTCTCGGCGGCGACGAGCTGTTTCAGCAGGCGAAGCTGGTCGTCCGTGTCTAGGATGGTGAAGTTGGTCTGAAGGCCCACCAGCTCCGCGTGCCGGCGCAGGAGCTTCGCTGAAAGCGAGTGGAAGGTGCCGAGCCAGGGCATCCCCTCCACCGCGCCGCCGATCAGGTCGCCGATCCGGTGGCGCATCTCCCGCGCCGCCTTGTTGGTGAAGGTGACGGCGAGGATCTCGTTCGGCCGCGCCTTGCCGGTGGCGAGGAGCTGCGCGATGCGGCAGGTGAGCGCCTTGGTCTTGCCGGTGCCGGCGCCGGCGAGCATCAGCACCGGCCCGTCCAGCGCCTCCACCGCCTCCCGCTGCCGCGCGTTCAGCCCGCCGAGCCAGGGCGAGGCCGGGCGCGCCAGGTCGGAAAGGCGGCGGCCGTCATAGGCCGTCGACGCGTCGTGGAAGCCGGGCTGGTCCATGGCGCGAGAGTCTAGCCTGAAGACTTCGTGAGGCAAAGCCCTCGTTCCTGAAATGTTCGAGCCATCCGCCCTTTTCCCGCCGGCCCGAAAGGTTATCTCTTGCAAGCATAGAATTGGGGAGCGATGCGATGTTCAGCCTGTTCCGCAAGACCGAGATGCCGGCGCCCGGCGCCGCCCTGAAGGGCCGCGGCGAGTCGATCCCGACCGCGGCGACGCATTTCGTCAACGGCCGGAGCCTCAAGGACATCCCAGCCCATCTCGAACGCGCGATGTTCGGCATGGGCTGCTTCTGGGGCGTCGAGCGGATGTTCTGGAAGCTGCCGGGCGTCTGGGTCACGGCGGTGGGCTATGCGGGCGGCGCGACGCCGAACCCGACCTACCGCGAGGTCTGCACCGGCATGACCGGGCACAACGAGGTGGTGCTGGTCGCCTTCGACCCGAAGGAGACGAGCTACGAGGCCCTCCTCAAGACCTTCTGGGAAGGCCATGACCCGACGCAGGGGATGCGACAGGGCAACGATGTCGGCACGCAGTATCGCTCGGGGATCTACACGTTCTCGCCCGAGCAGAGGGCGGCGGCGGAGCGGACGCGGGCGGCCTACGCCGCGCGGCTCGACGCCGAGGGCTATGGCGCGATCACCACGGAGATCGAGGACGCGCCGGCCTTCTTCTACGCCGAGGATTACCACCAACAATATCTCGCCAAGAACCCCGGCGGCTATTGCGGCGTCGGCGGCACGGGCGTCGCCTGCCCGGTCGGCCTCGCGGTCTGATCGGGGCGGAGCCGGCGGCCCTCAGCGCACGAGGACGGCGTAGCTCTCGTCGGAGCGCATGTCGGAAAGGCCGGTGAACTCGGTGAAGAGCGTCGAGCGCACGAGGTCCGAGTTCAGGCAGTTGGACGTGCCGTCGGGGCAGGTCGCCCGCGGCGGCTGCAGCATGAACATCCGCGCGAAGCCGACCACCGGCGCCCGGGTGACGCGGACGCCGCCCTGGGTCTCGGCCCGGGCGGAGCCGCAATTGACCACGGTCACGTTCATCACCCGCCGCTCCAGGTCGCGGTCGATCGGGCTGTAGGGCGGGTTGTAGGTGTAGTTCGAATAGGTCGGCTCGATGTCGTTGTTGTCGACCACGCCGTCGCCGTTCCGGTCATAGGCCTGCCCGGTCACATCATCGATCGCCGGAGACTTCTGCTGGATCTGGTCGAACATATCCATCGGCTGGGCGAGATGGGTGTCGAGCGAGCCGTCCTCTCCGCTCCAGGCCGTGGAGGCGCCGCGCGGTACGCTGCGGCCCGCGGCGGTCACGTAAGGTTCGCCGTTGTTGTGCAACCACTGCTCGCGTTCGATCCGGTAGCCCTCGAAGAAGCTGGTCGCCTCCTGCGGCGGCGGCGCGAAGTCGCGGAAGAACCGGTCGGGGAAGACCGAGATGTAGTATTCCGAGACGTTGGAATAGGCCGTCGGCTCGCTGATGTAGTCGAAGGCCTGGCCGGAACTGTCGCGGAGGCAGTTGGATGTGGTGCCGTTCCGGAGGCAGGGCGCGAGACTCAGGTTGTAGTTCTCGAACTGCGCCGCCGGGCGGTGGTTGAGCCGCGAGGCGCGGGCGATGCCGAGGCTCTCGTTGGCGACGGCGCGCGTCTCGTCCCAGATCCGGCCCTTCAGGATGTCGAGGTCGGGCTGGAAGAGCGGCGACTCGTCGCGCAGCGGATGCGCCGTCAGTGGATCGTAGATCGGGTTGTCGTCGTCATCGACCTGCTGGGAATGGCGGCCGTTCGCGTCCTTGTCCCAGTCCAGCACTCCGGCGATCGGCCAGTCCCACATGTCGAAGGCGGTCGAGAGCGCGGTGGTGACGACTTCGGGCTCCGCCGGGGCGATCTCGAGCGTGGAGCCGACGCAGAACTCCTCCTCCCGCGCCGAGGCCATCATGCAGATGGCGAAGGCGGTGGCGCGCTCCTCGTTGGACATGTCCTCGCTGGCGCCGGGCAGCGTCAGCGAATCCGAGCAGATCTGGCGCACCGCGGCCGGGCCCTGCAACGCCAGCCGCCGCGCCAGCCGGTTCGGGCCGGAGAGCGCGCCGCTCGACGAGATCTGCCCGTCGGCGACATGGCGGAATTGGATGCCGACCGCGCCGGCGTCGCCCATCACCGACTCGAAGGAATCGCCGGCGTCGCCTTCCCAGGGGTTGCAGATCACGAGGTTGGAGAGCGCGCCGCAGGCGATCCGCTCCCGCTTCGCCGCGGCGACGGTGCGGACCACGTTGGTCTCCCGCACGATCTCGCCGCCGGCGGCGTTGATGAGCCGCATCAGCGTGTTTCGGACGGACCGTTCCTCCGCCACGGCGACGACGTAGCGCGCCTGGGTCGCGGCGGTCGGCAGGTCTCCGCCGGCGCCGCCGCCGCCCTCGAAGGCGGTGTAGAGGAGGTTCGGGCCGGTCAGGTCCGAGGCGAGGTCGTATTGCGGCCCCGAATCGGACGAGAGATCGGAGAGGAAGAGGAGGTGCGAAATGTGGAATTCCGCCCCTTCGCCCTCGCTGAACGCGGCCAGTTTCGGCGCCAGCGTGGCGACCCCGTCGCCGAAAACCGCGGCCACGGCGCGGTCGATCGAGTCGGTCGCGCCGTCCAGCTCCTCGGCCGCGGCGAGCGCGGCCTGGTCGGTAAACGCCTGCATTTGCGAATGTTCGGAGTAGACTCGGCCGAAATCGAGAACTACGCCAGAGGTGCCGAAGAGGAGAATCGAGAAGACGACGACCTGCGTCGTCATCGACGCGGCCTCATCCTTGAGGAACCGAAAACCCCTGGCTATCAGCACGCGACACCCCGACACTTTCGCATTCCGCATAGCAGAGCGGATGCCTGTTTGAAAGGGTCGAGCGCGACCGGCGCGAGCATCGCGGCCATTGCGCTCTACCGGAGAGAAGCTAATGGGTCTTTGCGGTTACATTTAGACCTTAAGGCGACGACATGAAGACGTGGAGCGCGATATCGACGACGGCGGACGAGGCGGCGGCGGCCGGCCTCGCCGAGGCGCTGGAGCGCGCCGCGCCGGAGCCCTACGGCCTCGGCGTGATGGAGATCGAGGACGGCTCCGGCCGCTGGGAGATCGCCGCCTGGTATGACGCGCCGCCGCCCGACGCGGCGCTCGCCATCGCCGCCGTCGCCTTCGGCGCGACGCCCTTCATCGTCTCCGAGATCCCGATGCGGGACTGGGTGCGGGAGGCGCAGCGCGGGCTGCCGCCGGTCCATGCCGGGCGCTTCCTCGTCCACGGCTCGCACGACCGGGAGATCGCGGAAGGAAACCGCTTCGCGCTCGAGATCGAGGCGGCGCTCGCCTTCGGCACCGGCCATCACGGCACCACGCGCTCCTGCCTCCGGGCGCTGGAGCGGCTGGAGCGGATCGGCTTCCTGCCGCGCAACGCGCTCGATGTCGGGGCCGGGACCGGCGTTCTCGCCATGGCGGCGGCGCGGCTCTGGCGGATTCCGGCGCTCGCCTCCGACATCGACGCCGTCGCGGCCGAGGCCGCGCGCGCCAACGCCTCGGCGAACCGGCTCGGCCCGCTGGTGGCGACGCTGGCCGCGCCCGGCTTCACGCATCCCCGCATTCATGCGGGCGCCCCCTATGACCTTCTGCTCGCCAACATCCTCGCCGGGCCGCTGAAGCGGCTCGCCGGCGCGGCGCGGCGGCACGTGACGCCGGGCGGCGTCGCGGTGCTTTCGGGCATTCTCGACCGGCAGGCGACCGGGGTGGAGCGGGTCTGGCGCGGGCACGGCTTCCGCCGGTTGTTCCGCATCCAGGACGACGGCTGGACGACGCTGATCCTCCGCCGCGGCGCGTGACGCTGCGCGCCGGCGCCGGGGAGAAGGCGCGGCTCCGTCTCGATCCGCGCACCGACCGGCCAGAGGCGATCCGCGCCGCGCTGGCGCGTGATCTGCGTCACTGGGCGGAGGCGGGTTTCGACCGCTGGCGGATCGAGGCGGAGGGTGCGCTGCGCCGGATTCGGCGGGCTATCTGGGAAGCCTGGCTTCGAGGGGGGTCGACGTGTCGCTCCCCATCGACCCGGCCTTTCAGTGCCGCGGCTATGCCGGCGAATTCCTCGAAGGCGCGTTCCGATGGGCGCGCGCGAACGGGCTCGGGCCGCGCATCATCGGGTTGGCGCGGCCCGCCAACGCGGCGTCGCGCCGCGTGCTCGAAAAGGCTGGCTTCCGCTCCGAAGGGCCGGTCCCGCTCTGCGGGGCGCCGACGGAGCGTTTCGCTCGCGAAATCGCCTGACCGTCACGCCCGGCGGCGGGCGATCTCCTCGGCCACCTCGGAGAGGTCGCGCTCGCCGAGGCCGATGTCGCGAAGCTGCTCCGGCGAGAGGCGGGAGAGTTCGGTACGGGTGCGCTCGGCGATCACCCAGGCGCGCACGGCGCGCAGCGCGCGCTCGGCGAGGTTCACGGCGCGGAACACGGAAATCGCGCCGAAGGGGGCGGGGCGGGCGGTGCGGATCATCGACATGGCGACGGCTTTCGGTTCGGCGGGGCGCCCCACGCGCCCCTGAGTTCGGTCGCGGGGAAATGGTGAAGCGCGGGCCCTTGCACAAATGCCGCAATCTCATGCCCGGCATGCGCGCCGCGTATGGCGCCTCGCCAAAAGGTTAAGCGCGCGCCGCCCTGTCCTTTGTTCCCGCTTCGTGCTAGCGAAAACCCGAAGCGTTGGCGGGGGAGCGAGGATGCGCGTGATCGGGATCGACCCCGGCCTCAGGCGGACCGGCTGGGGCGTGGTCGAGGCGCGGCCCGGCGGCCGGCTCTCCTTCGTCGCATGCGGCATGGTGAAGACCGAAACCGGCCCGCTCGCCCCGCGTCTCGCCCGCCTCGCCGAAGGACTCCGCGCCGCGCTCGCCGAACAGCGCCCGGCCCTCGCCGCGGTCGAGACCACCTTCGTGAACCGGGACCCGGCCGGCGCGCTGAAACTCGGCGCGGCGCGGGGCATCGCACTCCTCGTCCCGGCCGAGGCGGGGCTGGAGGTTCAGGAATTCGCGCCGAACGAGGTGAAGAAGACCGTGGTGGGCGTCGGCCACGCCGAGAAGGCGCAGGTCGAATACATGATCCGCCTCCTTCTCCCCGGCGCCGACCCGGCGAGCGCCGACGCGGCCGACGCGCTCGCCATCGCCATCTGCGCGGCGCAGCGTCTTAGGGTGCCGGCGTGATCGGCTGGGTGGAAGGCAAGGTGATCCAGGTCGGCGAGGACGGCGCGACCGTGGCGGCCGGCGGGATCGGCTGGGAGATCCGGCTCGCCCCCGCCATCGCCGCGCCGCTCCGGGTGGGGGACTCGGCCGCGTTCTGGTGCGTCCATGTCGTCCGCGAGGATCTCGAAGAGCTTTTCGGCTATCCGAGCCGGGAGGAGCGGGACTGGCACCGCCTCCTCGTCTCGGTGCAGGGCGTCGGCGCCAAGGTGGCGCAGGGCATTCTCGGCGCGCTCGGGGCGGAGGGCGCGGCGCGGGCCGTAGCGCTCGGCGACGCCGCGGCGATGAAGGCGGCGCCCGGCGTCGGCCCGAAGCTGGCGCAGCGCCTCGTGCTGGAGCTGAAGGGCAAGGCGCCGGGGCCGACCGGCCGCCTCCCCGCCGCGGCGCTGAAAGCCGCCCCGGCGGGCGGGAGCGCGGCGAAGGCCGATGCGCTCTCCGCTCTCGGCAAGCTCGGCTATGGCCCGGCCGAGGCCGCCGCCGCCGTCGCCGAAGCCGAGGCCGCCGGCGAGGCGGAAGCGACCGGCCTCATCCGCGCCGCGCTCCGCGCGCTGGCGCCGAAGCGGTGAGGCGCCCCTTGCGCGCGCCCCGCCCGAAGGCGAGACCGGGCCGATGACCGACCCCGATCCGATCCTGAGGCCCGAACCGCTGGAGGAGGACGCGCCCGAAAAGGCGCTCCGGCCGCAGCGGCTCGCCGAATTCATCGGCCAGCGCGCCGCCCGGGCCAATCTCGAGATCTTCGCGCAATCGGCCCGGATGCGGCGCGAGGCGCTGGACCATCTCCTCTTCTACGGCCCGCCCGGCCTCGGCAAGACGACGCTGGCGCAGATCATGGCGCGGGAGCTTGGCGTCGGCTTCCGGATGACCTCGGGCCCGGTGCTGGCCCGCGCCGGGGACCTCGCCGCGATCCTGACCAATCTCGAAGCGAAGGACGTGCTCTTCATCGACGAGATCCACCGCCTCGCGCCCGTCGTCGAGGAGGTGCTCTATCCGGCGATGGAGGACTTCGCGCTCGATCTCGTCATCGGCGAAGGGCCGGCGGCGCGCACCGTGCGGATCGACCTGCCGCCCTTCACCCTGATCGGCGCGACGACGCGGCTCGGCCTTCTGACGACGCCGCTCCGCGACCGGTTCGGCATCCCGGTCCGGCTCGAGTTCTACGACGAGGAGGAACTGGTCGAGATCGTCGCCCGCGGCGCCCGGCTCCTCAAGGCGCCCGCCTCGCCCGAGGGCGCGCGGGAGATCGCCCGCCGCTCCCGCGGAACGCCGCGCGTCGCCGGGCGGCTCCTCCGCCGGGTGGTGGACTTCGCGCTGATCGAGGGCGACGGCAACGTCGACCGGGAGATCGCCGACCGGGCGCTGACCCGGCTCGGCGTCGACGCGCTCGGCCTCGACGCGGCGGACCGGCGCTATCTCACCATCGTCGCGGAGAACTACAACGGCGGCCCGGTCGGCGTGGAGACCATCGCCGCCGCCATGGCCGAGACGCGGGACGCGGTGGAGGACGTGATCGAGCCCTTCCTGCTGCAGCAGGGCCTGATCCAGCGCACGCCGCGCGGCCGGGCGCTGGCGCCGAAGGGCTGGAGCCATATCGGCCTCGCCGCCCCGCGGCCGGCGGCCGGGACGGGTGATCTCTTCGAATAGCGAGACGCGATGAGGGCCGCGCCCGACCCTGGGTGGGCGCGCGACCCATCGGTGGTGGGCGGTTTATCACCAAAGTCCCGGACTCGGGCTGTGCGGCTGATATCATCGCCTACGCGCCCACCCGAGGAAAGGGTCGGGCGCGGCCCCGGTCTGGTCGCCCGGGCGAAAGCGGTCAAAAGCGTGCGGTTTGCTCTGGGCGCCGTCCCGCCGTCGGCCCGCCGTCCCGCCTCAGTCCCGATGATGCGCCGGAACCCGGCGCTCCCAGGCTTCCAGCCGCTTCCGGATCGTCTCGGCGAGGGCCTTTCGCTCGTCTTCAGTGAGAAGCGAGAGGGCATCCGCCGTCGCGGCGTTCCGTGCGGCGCGGCCGTCGTTGCGGCGAACGTCCGCCGCGTCGAGCGCGGCGGTGAGCGCGGCGGCGTCGAAGGGCGTCGCCTCGATCCGTTCGACCAGCGTCGTCCAGCGCTCCGCATTGGCCGCCCGCCAGTCATAGCGGTCGGGCGCCGAGAGCGCGGCCTCCACCGCCGCGCGCCGCTCCGGGCCGGCGGCGTCGACGATCTGCTCGGTCAGGCGGAACCGCTGCGAGCCATGCTCGTGCCCGCGTCCCATCTTCAGCGCCGCGCCGCCGACAAGGCCGGCGACCAGGAAGTTCCCGACCAGCGAGGCGGCGAGCACGATCCGCGCCGTGCGCGGCGCCATGCCGAGGATGCGAGGGGCGGCGGCGCTCATTCCCAGGCCTCCGAAAGATCGCCGTAGCCCATCGCCAGCTCCGGCGCGCCCATCGTCTCGGAATAGGCGGCCGGCTCCTCCGCGATGAGGCCCTGCGCCGCCTGCGCCACCATCGCCGACTGGCCGAGCCAGAGGCCGATGAGCGCCGACGCGGCGCAGGCGAGCGCCGGGCGGAAGAAGTCCGGCACTCGCCAGCGGAAGCCGCTTCGGCGCGCAGCGGGCCGCGCCGCCGGGGCCCGCGCGGCGGCGACCTCCCCGGCATCGGCGATGATCCGTTCGAGCAGCGCCGCCGGGGCCGGCTCGTGCGCGCGGGCCGCCTCGGCCAGCGCGGCCTCGACCAGCGCCGCCTCGTCGAGCGCGCGCCGGAGCGCCGGCTCCGCCGCCATCAGCGCCTCCGCCTCCGCCCGCGCCTCGGCGGGCCAGCGCTCGAGCGCCGGTCCGTGGCGCGAGATCGCCGTTTCAATCCGATCGAGGCTCATCCTTCGATCCTCCGTCTCATCCCACCCCGCCCCCAAGCTCGCGCGCCAGCGTCTTGCGTCCGCGCGCGAGGAGGCTTTCCACCGCCTCCACGCTGACGCCGATCGCCGCCGCGATCTCGGGGTTGCCGTAATCTTCGAAGTGCCGAAGCGTGATCGCGATGCGCTGCCGCTCCGGCAGGCGGCCGAGCGCCGCCATCACCGCCGCCGCCCGCTGCCCGGCCTCGACCGTCGCCTCGGCGCGCGGCGCCGGGTCCGGCGGCTCCGCCACGTCGTCGAGCGGCGGGCCGTACCGGCGGCGCTTCCGCAGCCGGTCGATGCAGAGATTGGCGGCGATCCGGTGCAGCCAGGTCGAGACCTTCGCCTCGCCCTCCCGCCAGTCCGGCGCGATCCGCCACAATCGAAGCATCGCCTCCTGCGCCACGTCCTCGGCCTCCGCCGCGTCGGTCAGCATCCGCCGCGCGAGCGCGAGGACGCGCGGCGTCAGCCGAAGCGTGAGGGCGCGCGCGGCCAGCCGGTCGCCGGCGGCGAAGCGCTGCAGCAGCGCCTCGTCCGTATCGCCGCCGTCGCCGTCGCCGTCGAACGACATGAAGCCGCGCGCCCCCTCGTTTCGGTCGTCAGTCCGCCATCATGCGGCCGGGGCGGAAGGCTTCCGCCTCCTCCTTCGTGATCACGCCGTCGCCATCGGCGTCAACCCGCTCGAACCAGCCGGCGCGCGGGCCGTCGCCGCGCCGCTCGCGATGCTCGGCGTGCCGCCGGCCGTGCCGGCCGCCCTCGCAGCCGCCGTCGCCGTCGCCCATCATTGCGTGATGGCCGTGCCCGTGGTCGTGGCGGCCTTCGTCGCGCCGGGCGCGGGCCGCCGCCATCTCGTCGGCGTCGACGGCGCCGTCGCCGTTGGCGTCGAGCCGGGCGAAGCGGCGCTCGGCCATCATCTCGGCGCGCTTCACGGCGCCCGCCTTCATCTCCTCTGCGGTGAGCTTGCCGTCGGCGTTCGCGTCCATGCGCTCGAAGGGGGACTTCAGCGCCTCGGCGCGCTCGGCGGCGTCGATCACGCCGTCCTTGTTGTCGTCGAACATTTCGAACATACGCTCGAGGTGCTCGGCCCGCCGCGAGTCGCGGTCCATCGAGCCGGCGGCCCAGGCGCCCCCGGCGACGAGCCCGGCGAGGGCGCAGCAGGCGGCGAAGGTCTTGACGGAGTTCATCTCTCTCTCCTTGCAGAGGGGCGGATCACCGCCCGGTCGCTCCCTTCACGGGGGGGCGCGGCGGTTCCGTCGAAAGTTTTTTTCGCGGCCGGCGGCGTCGCGACATGGCGCCGCAAGACGATGCGCGCAGTCGAATCCTGAGCGCCCACGCCGTACCTCTGGGACCATGGAGGAGCCGAAGCCCATGTTCGACCGCGCCGCGCCCGCGCCCCGCCCGCTCGGAGAAGCCCTGATGCGGGGCTTTCAGAAGCGCTGCCCCGCCTGTGGCGGCGGCGCGCTGCTCGAAGGCTATCTGAACGTGCGCCCGCAATGCGACATCTGCGGCGAGCCGCTCCATCACCACCGGGCGGATGACGCGCCGGCCTGGCTTACCATCCTCGTGATCGGCCACCTCGTCGCGTTGCCGATGGTGCTGGCGATGACCTGGACGGACCTGCCGCTCTGGTCCCATGCGCTGATCTGGCCGGCCCTTGCGATCACCGGAATCGTCGTCTTCCTGCCGCGCGCCAAGGGGCTGATCGTCGCCTTCCAGTGGGCGCACCGGATGCACGGCTTCGACGAAGCGGCGCGGCCAGACCCGATCTGACGCGCCCTCAGCTCCGCTCGCGCGGCGCAAGGCCCGCGAGGGCGGCGGCGACCTCGCGGGCCATCGCCGGCCAGCCCTCCGCGCCCAGCCGGAAGAGCCGCATCGACGGATACCACGGCGTCGCCGCGCCCGCGGCCGGCCAGCGCCAGTCCGGCCGCGCGCCGAGCATGGTCCAGACCGGGCGGCCGAGCGCGCCCGCGAGATGCGCGATGGCGGTGTCGATGCTGATCGTGAGGTCGAGCCCGGCGATCTCCTCCGCATCCCCGGCGAAATCCGGCCGCGCCGCGCTCCGGTCCTCGATCGCGGATGCCGCGCCCGCCCCGGCGATCTCCGCCGCGCCGCCCTTCTGGAGGCTGACGAGCCGGACGCCCGGAACGGCGACGAGCGGCAGGAGCGCGGCGAGCGGCGCGGACCGGCCGGGCGGGCTCGGTGCGCCGCGCCAGCAGAGCCCGACGCGGAGCGGTCCCCTCTCAGGCGGTCGCCCGAGCGCCGGCGGGCGGAGATAGCGCCCACCTCGCCCCACCCGCGCGCCGAGGCCGAGAAGGCCGGGCAACGAAGCGATGGGGAGCGCCACGTCATGCGGCGGCGGGGCGGCGCCGATCGGCAGCACCTCCGCCTCCGGGACATTCGCGGCGAAGAGCCGGCGGAGCGAGGGGTGGATCTCGATGGCGACCCGCCCGGCCGCGCGGCGGAGCGCCGGGCGGAGGAAGCGGGCGAACTGGATCATGTCGCCATGCCCCTGCTCGGCGAAGAGAAGGAGCCGCCGGCCGCGGAGCGGCCCGCCCTCCCAGCGCGGCGCCTCGGTGACGCCGCGGGGCGCGAGCCCGTGGGTCCACGGGCACTGCCGCCCCTCCCACCCCCCCTTCCACCCCGCGGCGAAATCCACGGCCGCGCCGCCGCAGTCTGCCCGCTCGACCCCGGCCTGCTGCAAGAGACGCTCCAGGAGGTCGACGAG
>CALFYQ010000244.1 GCA_937952085.1 uncultured Paracoccaceae bacterium
GCCAGCAGGCGGTGAAGTTCGCGCTGGCGCTTCTGCGGAACTGGCTGGCGGAAAGCGCGACGCTGCATGTCCGCCGGCACCTCTGGTCGCTCCGCGGCGCGAAGCTGAACGGCACGCCCGAGGGGCGGAGCGCGGTGACGATCCTCACCGCCGAGGCCGAGGCGCTCTGCGGCTTCGCCGGCTCCGCGCCGAGCAAGGCCTTCGCCGACGCGGCGATGCTGATCGGCGCGCTGGCCTACATGTTCGCGGTCGATCCCGGGGTCGCGCTGGTCGGGCTCTGCCTTCTCCTGCCGCAGGCCCTCCTCGCGCCCTTGATGCAGCGGCGGCTGAACCGGCTGGTGGCGCTGCGCCTGAGGCTGATGCGCCGCTACGCCGCCTCGCTGACCGACGAGCCGCCGCCCGACCGGACCCGCACGCGCCAGCGCACCTGGCGGCTCTACCGCGCCCGCTTCGCCTTCGTGATCTGGAAGGAGGCGATGAAGGCGACGATGAACCTGCTCAACGCCGCGGCGCCCCTGGCGGTGATCGGCTTCGGCGGCGCGATGGCGGTGACGGGGGAGACGACGGTGGGCGTGGTCGTCGCCTTCGTCGGCGGCTTCGCCAAGCTCGGAGACCCGGCGCGGCAGCTCATCGCCTTCTACCGGGAGGCGCAGGAGGCGAACGTGCGCCACCGCCTGATCGCCGACTGGATGACGCCGCCCAGGGCCTGACTTCGGGCGCCGCGGCGCCGAAGAAATCGCTTTACGGCGCCCGGAAACTGCCCCACCATATTTCGTAGGTCGTGGGGCCGTAAGCCACGATCGTTTGGCTTCCCAACCAGCCCTAGCAGGGCGGGCAACCCTGCCGGGCGACACCAGAGGGACCTGAGGCATGGGCGCCGTCGAGCACGACATCTTCACCGACGAGATCCACCCGATCGACATCGTCGAGACCCTTGCGGAGCGCCGCGACTGGGAATTCGACCGCGTCGGGGAGGACCAGATCGCGATGGCGGTGGAGGGCGCCTGGCGGACCTATTCGCTGACGCTGGCCTGGTCGCCGGCGGACGAGACGCTGCGGCTCATCTGCACCTTCGAGATGGACCCGCCGGCGGACCGGCGGGCGGAGATGGCGATCCTCCTCGACAAGGCGAACGACCTGATGTGGACCGGCTGCTTCACCCTCTGGGACGAGCAGAAGCTGATGGTCTACCGCTATGGCCTCGTCCTCGCCGGCGGCGCGATCGCGACGGCGGCGCAGATCGACGCGATGCTGCGGGGCGCGGTGCAGGCGGCGGAGCGGTTCTACCCGGCGTTCCAGCTTGTCGGCTGGGGCGGCGACGACGCCGAGGCGGCGCTTTCCGTCGCCCTCTCCGAGGCGGTGGGCCGGGCCTGACCTTGCCGCGCGGCGGGGCCGCGCCCTAATCTCTCCGGGCGGCGCGGGGCGCGCCGCGCGGCCTGGAGGTTCCGATGCGCGCCGGCCTCTTCGAGGCGTTCGATCCCGAGCGGCTGGCGGAGCTTCGCGCCGCCGCCGAGGCGCTCGGCGCGCTCGACCCGGATGCGCTCGACGAGATGCGCCGGCGCAACATGGCGGCGCTGGTCGCCGCGCAGAAGGCCGCCGCGGCGGAGTTCCAGGACAGGTTCGAGGCCGAGGTCGCGGCGCTCCGCGCCCGCCTCGCCGAAACCGCGCGGGAGATCGGCGCCGGCGCCGCCGACGAGGCCCGCGCCGCCGAGGCCCTCGAAGCCGCGCTCCGCAGCGCCGAAACCCTCGCCGAGGCCGCCCGCCGCGCCAACGACGCGGCGATCGAGGCGGTGCGCGGCGAACTCGAGGCCCGGCTCGGGCGGCTGGCGGAGCGGGGTTAGAGCAGCAGCCCATCCTCAGCGAAGGAGAGCGTCAGCGCCTGCGCTTCGTGCTCGGACGGCAAGGGTTCGGGCGGCGGCGCCGGCGCCGGCGCCAGATCGACGGCATTGGCGCTGACGGCGTTGCGCCCGCCGGGGAAGACAAAGTCGCCGGGGTCGAAATCCCCGGCGCGGGCGTTCTTCACGAGAATCGAGTCGTTCCCGAATTCGATCAGCACGTCGCGGCCTTGCTGCGAGATGTCGAGCGAGCCGAAACGGGCGAAGGCGCCGCTGATCTCGATCTTGTCGACGCCCTGCTGGAAGCCGCGGATGACGTCGTCGCCGCTGCCCTGGGTGAATACGAACACGTCGCGCCCGGCCTGGCCGAACAGCACGTCGTCGCCTCGCCCGCCCTCCATCCGGTCATTTCCGGCGCCGCCCTTCAGCACGTCGTCGCCGCGCCCGCCCTTCAGGATATCGGCGCCGCCTCCGCCAAGCAGCCGGTCGTCGCCGGCGTCGCCGAAGGCCTTGTCGTTTCCGGCGCCGCCCTTCGCGACATCGTCGCCGGCCTGGCCGCGCAGCATGTCCTTGCCGCCGCCGCCGGCGAGCTTGTCGGCGCCGGCGCCGCCCTTGGCGAGGTCGTTCCCCGCCTGCCCGCGGAGCACGTCGGCGCCGCCGCCGCCTTTCAGCGTGTCCTTGCCGGCGCCCCCACTCAGCGTGTCGTTTCCCGCGAACCCGCTGACGATGTCGTTGCCGCCGAGCGCGGCGATGCGGTCGCCGCGCGCGGTTCCAGTCAGCCGGTCCGCGCCGCCAGTGGGGCCGCCAGTGTCGGTGGGGGGCGCCGCCGTCGTCGGCTCGATCAGCGCGCCGTCGGCGCCGTTCGCCTCCCGAACGGTGAAGGCGGAGCCGAGCAAGAACTGGTCGGCCCCGACATCGGTGAGGATCGCGAGGTCGTCGTTGATCTGGTAGCGGACAAGATCGACGAGGCCGTTCGAGAAGTCCTGCCGGAACGCCCGGATCTGGAGGTCGGAGAGGCCGGAAAGCTCCGAGAAGCCCTCGAGCACGATCCGGTCCGTCGCCCCGAGTTGCGAGACGACGAAGGTCCCCTTCGCATCGGGCCGGAAGACGATGACGTCCCGGTCCGCATCCTTCGAGGGATTGGTTCCGGGAACGCTGACGGTGTCGCCCGAGAGCGTCACCACAGTGAAGCCGGACGTTCCCGAACTTCCGCCGCCGAGGATGAGCCCGCCCCCGGTCGATTTCACCAGGGCCACGTCGGCGCCGAGGCCGAGATTGGCGGTGATCTTCTGAGTGCCGGTCAGCGCGAGATAGTCCGCGCCGGACGTGCCCGTCATGGTCAGGCCGCTGGACGACGTCGTGCTTGCGGTGCTTGGCGCGCCTGGCTGCGAGATCTCGACCGCGCCGGAAAAGGCCGTCCCGATCCCGGTCAGCCCGTCGGGGACGCCGGACAGGTCGAGGTCCGGCGCGAAGATCAACCGGTCGGAGGCGATGAAGTTCGTCACGCTTTCATCGAGCAGGAAGCGGACGGATAGGCCGTCGCCGACGATGCGCACCGCGTCGCGGGAGCCCGGCAGGTTGTCGGTCGAGACGGTGACGGCGGAGGCCGAACGGGGCACGACGACGACGTCGTTCTCGTCGATCGAGAGAAGCTCGCCGAACGAGAAGCCGTCGAAGATGACGACGTCGGCGCCCGCTCCGGTGAAGATGTTGCCTTCGTCGAAGTCGCGCAGCAGCAGCACGTCGTCGCCGTCGCCAGCATTCGCGCCCCAGGAGGCGCCGGTCTGCTTCACATCACGGCTCTTGTCGATCACGAGCAGGTCGTCGCCGGAGGTTGCGTTGAAGAAGTCCGGCTCGTCGATGACGTCGTCGGTGTAGACGAGGAAATTGTCCGGGTCGCGGACGAGACCGATCGACGAGAGATCGATGCTGACGACGGTGGCCATGGCCGCCCCTTCGCTCCGAGGGCGGGTGGGCCAGGCCCCCCGCCGGCGTCACCCCAGCATGCAGGTGACTTCCTGCAGCCCCCAGCCCCACGCCGGAGAACTCCTTACATTGCGTTAACGATACCGAAGGCGCAGGAGAGGGCAAGCGCGGCGTCGCCCTTGCGCGCCGCGCCGCGCCCGTGTATGGGCCGCGCCACTACGCATGCGGGGTCGGGCCTCGCGGGGAGACATCCCGCGCGGTCCTCCGGTTGGGCGACGCCCTCACCCCCGCAGAGGCGAAACCGGAAAGGAAAGACGCGGACATGGCTCTGCCCGAATTCTCCCTGCGCCAGCTTCTCGAGGCAGGCGTCCATTTCGGCCACCAGACTCACCGGTGGAA
>CALFYQ010000245.1 GCA_937952085.1 uncultured Paracoccaceae bacterium
TGAACTCGCTCTCGCACTACACCGACTGGACCATCGGCCATGTCCATTCCGGCGCGCTGGGCTGGAACGGGATGATCACCTTCGGCGCGCTCTACATGCTGGTTCCGACGCTTTGGAACCGGAAGGGGCTGCACAGCCTCAAGGCCGTCTCGCTCCATTTCTGGCTCGCGACCGTGGGCATCGTGCTCTACGCGGCCTCGATGTGGGTGACCGGCATCATGGAAGGGCTGATGTGGCGTGAGGTGGACAGCCAGGGCTTCCTCGTGAACGCCTTCTCCGACACCGTGGCCGCGAAGTTCCCGATGTACATCGTCCGGGCTCTCGGCGGCGTCCTCTACCTTCTGGGCGCCATCGTTATGGTCTGGAACCTCTGGATGACGGTCGCGAAGGGCGAGGAGGACGTTCCCGCCCGCGCTGCCGCCGTGCCCGCCGAGTAAGGAGTCGCGAAGATGGCATTTCTGGATCGCCACAAGAAGATCGAGACGAACGCGACCCTGCTCTTCGTCCTCGCCTTCCTCGTCGTCACCATCGGCGGCATCGTCGAGATCGTGCCGCTGTTCTACCTACAGAACACGATCGAGAAGGTCGCCGGCGTGCGGCCCTACTCGCCGCTCGAGATGACCGGCCGGAACATCTACATCCGGGAAGGGTGCTATGTCTGTCATTCCCAGATGGTCCGGCCGATGCGGGACGAGGTGGAGCGCTATGGCCATTACAGCCTCGCGGCTGAGTCGATGTACGACCACCCGTTCCAGTGGGGCTCGAAGCGGACCGGACCTGACCTCGCCCGCGTCGGCGGCCGCTACTCGAACGAGTGGCATGTCGAACACCTGATCGACCCGCGCTCGGTCGCGCCGGAATCGGTGATGCCGCCCTACGCCTTTCTCACGGAAAAGCTGGTCCGCCCGGAACACATCGCCGACGTGATGGCGGCGAACGCGGCGGTGGGCGTGCCCTATACCGAAGAGATGATCGAGAACGCCGCGCGGGACTTCCGCGCCCAGGCGGACCCGGAGGCGGATACAGACGGCCTGCTCGCGCGCTATCCCGGCGCCGTCGTGGCCAATTTCGACCGGCGCGCCGGCATTTCCGAGATGGACGCCCTCGTCGCCTATCTCCAGGTGCTCGGCACGATGGTGGACTTCTCCACCTTCCAGCCCGACGCGAGCCGCTGAGGAGGGAGGCATGGAGACGTACACCCTCCTCCGCCACTTCGCCGACAGCTGGGCGCTCCTCGCGCTGACGCTGTTCTTCGCCGGCGCCGTGCTCTGGGTCTTCCGGCCCGGCTCGCGCGCCCATCACGACGAGGCGGCCGCCATTCCGCTCCGCGAGGCGGCGCCCGACGACATCGACACCGCAGCCCGCGCCGCCGCCGGCGCCCGGCCCGCCGACACCGGAGCCAGGAAATGACCGATCATCGCGACATCGACCAAGCCACCGGCACCGACACGACCGGCCACGAATGGGACGGCATCAAGGAGCTGAACACGCCCCTGCCGCGCTGGTGGCTCTGGACCTTCTACGGCACCATCGTCTTTTCGCTGGCCTACATGGTCGCCTATCCGGCCTGGCCGCTGGTGAACTCGGCCACGGGCGGCGTGCTCGGATGGAGCTCCCGCGGCGCCGTCTCGGAGGAGATCGACCGCTTCCGCGAGATGAACGCACCGCTCGACGCGGCCATCGTCGCCAAGCCGCTCGGCGAGATCGCCTCCGATCCTCAGCTCGACTCCTACGCGCTGAACGGCGGCGCGGCGGTCTTCCGCACCTACTGCGCGCAGTGCCACGGCGCCGGCGCGGCGGGCGCGAAGGGCTTTCCGAACCTCCTCGACGACGACTGGCTCTGGGGCGGCGACATCGAGGCGATCCATGCGACGATCGCGCACGGCGTCCGCAACGACGAGGACCCGGACGCCCGCTTCAGCGAGATGCCCGCCTTCGGCGAGATCCTGTCCAGGGAGGAGATTGCGGCGGTCGTCGCCCATGTCCGCGCCATCTCCGGGCAGGATCATGACGCGGCGCTGGCCGAGGCCGGCGCGACCGTCTTCGCCGACAACTGCGCCGCGTGCCACGGCGAGGACGGGACCGGCAGCCGCGACCTCGGCGCGCCGAACCTGACCGACGCGATCTGGCTCTGGGGCGGCTCGGAGGAGGCGATCACGGAGACTGTGCGCCTGAGCCGCGCCGGCGTGATGCCCGCCTGGTCCGGCCGCCTCAGCGAAGCCCAGATCCGCCAGGTGGCCGTCTACGTCCACAGCCTCGGCGGCGGCGAGTAACCGCCCCACCCCGCCCGGCCTTCGGCGCCGCCCCGGACCGCTCCGGGGCGGCGCTTCTCGTTCCGGGCGGGCGACCGCTCATCGGTTTCAACCTCATCGACTCGCAGATACGAGCTTGACGTTCGCCGAGCCGCCGCGTCTCGTCCGCCGATAGCGCCCTGAGGGAGATTGCGGCGCCGAGATTGATGGCGACGGCCGGTCTTGTTGTCCTGAGCGTGGCGACGGCATGTACGCAGCCCCGCAATGATGTCCAAGCAGCGCCCGAGCCCCGCTTGGCCGAAGCGACATCTGTCCCGACCTTGAAGCGCTACTTCCGCAAGGAATACGACGCGGCGACGGAGAAGATGACCGCGCTCGCTCAGGCCGGCGATCAGGCCGGCGTTACGAAGGCCGCTCAAGCGTTTACGGCTGGCCTAATCGCCGAGTATGGCGACCTCGCGACCTTCGCCTCCGATGACGCACTCCGCGCTTGGCTGAGCGCGAGCAAGATCGCTGTCGAGCGCGTGTTGAATGTCGCCGGTCCCAGGATCTGCCTGCGCATCTTCACCGTCGATCCGGACTATATCCCCTACGCGACTCAACGCTTTTCGACTGAGTTCGGCGAACGCGCGAGATCGTCGTTCGAGGCGATCGGATCGGCGAGGGAATCTCCCGTTGCGCGGGCGCCTGCGACCGAGGCGGACTGGACGGCATTTCGCGAGGACTTCGTTGCGAATGGCGGCCGGCTGGCCGATCTGGACAAGCTCACCAAGGTGGAGACGGCCGACGAGACCATGTGTCCAACGCTTGTCATACTCTATGAGACGCTTCTTTCGCATTCCGGCGACGTAGGCGTCCGGGTCCGCGGCTCGGCCGTGCCCAGGCTGATCGTCAACTCCGCGACGCCCCCTCGCTGAGCCCCGCTTGACGCGCGGCGCCCGCCCGCGCCAGAACGGCCGCGCAAAAGAGGGAACTCCGACATGACGAAACCGAGCCTCCTGATCCTGCCGGGCGACGGCATCGGCCCCGAGGTGATGGCCGAGGTCCGCCGCGTGATCGACTGGCTGGCGGCGAACAAGGGCCTCGAATTCGACGTGACGGAAGATCTCGTCGGCGGCTGCGCCTATGACGCGCACGGCACGCCGCTGACCGACGCGACGATGGAGAAGGCGCAGGAGGTGGACGCCGTCCTCCTCGGCGCCGTCGGCGGCCCGAAATACGATAATCTCGACTTCTCGGTGAAGCCGGAGCGCGGGCTCCTGCGGCTCCGCAAGGAAATGGATCTCTTCGCCAATCTCCGCCCGGCGCAGTGCTTCGACGCGCTGGCCGAGGCCTCCTCGCTGAAACCCGAGGTCGTCTCCGGCCTCGACATCATGATCATCCGCGAGCTGACGTCCGGCGTCTATTTCGGCGAGCCGCGCGGCATCTTCACCGAGGGCAACGAGCGCGTCGGCATCAACACCCAGCGCTACACCACCTCCGAGATCCAGCGCGTCGGCCGCTCGGCCTTCGAACTGGCGCGGAAGCGCTCCAACAAGGTCTGCTCGATGGAGAAGGCCAACGTGATGGAGTCGGGCGTTCTCTGGCGCGAGGAGATGCAGAAGGTCCGCGACGCGGAATATCCGGATGTCGAGCTGACGCACATGTACGCCGACGCCGGCGCCATGCAACTCGCCCGCTGGCCCAAGCAGTTCGACGTGATCGTCACCGACAACCTCTTCGGCGACCTCCTCTCCGATCTCGCGGCGATGCTGACCGGCTCGCTCGGCATGCTGCCCTCCGCCTCGCTCGGCCTGCCGATGGCGAACGGGCGGCCGAAGGCGCTCTACGAGCCGGTGCACGGCTCGGCGCCCGACATCGCCGGCAAGGGCGTCGCCAACCCGATCGCCTGCATCCTCTCCTTCGCGATGGCGCTCCGCTATTCCTTCGACCGGGGCGACCTGGCGGACCTGATCGAAAGCTCGGTCAACGCGGCGCTCGCCGAAGGCTATCGCACGCCGGACCTGATGACGGTGGCGGGCGGCGACAAGGTCGGCACCACCGAGATGACCGACGCGATCCTCGCCCAGATGGCGGCGGCCTGACCGGCCCCGTCCGCATCGCCCTCGGCCTGCCGGAGCCGCTTCGCCACGAGGCGGCCCGGCTCATCCTCGACGCCTTCGGCGGAAAGCTCCGCGCCGCGCTCGGCGCCGGGCCGCGCGCCGAAGGCTTTCTCGCCGCCGCGCTCCGGCCCGACCGGGCTCTGACCGCGCTCGGGCCGGAAGGCGCGCTTCTCGGTCTCGCAGGGTTGCAGGACGCGGCCGGCGGCATGACCGGCGGCGGCCCGTCGGAGCTTCGCGCCGCCTATGGCTCCGCCGGCGCGCTCTGGCGCGGCGCGCTCCTCGCGATGTTCGAGCGGGAGGCGGAGCTCGGCGAGCTTCGGCTCGAAGCCGTCGCGGTCCGCCCCGGCGCTCGGAGCGGCGGCATCGGCGCGGCGCTGGTGGAGGCGGCCGCGGCGGAGGCGGCGCGGCGCGGCCTCTCCGCCCTCCGGCTCGAAGTGGCGGACACCAACCCCCGCGCCCGCGCGCTCTACGAACGGCTCGGCTTCGCCGCCGAGGCGGAGCGGCGCCTGCCGTTTCTCCGCCCGCTCTTCGGCTATTCCGGCTGGGTCACGATGCGGCGGCCGGTCGCGCCGCCGCCGCCAGTTCAGGCGTGATCCCGTCGAGGGCGAGCGCCCCGGCCCCGCGGGCCCAGAGCGCGTCGCCCCAGCGATGCGTCTCGATCCGCGGCGCCGGCCGATCGAGCGGCAGGATGTTCGCCTCCAGCGTCCGCTGCATCGTCGCCGCGAAGAGCGGCGCATGGGCGAGGCTTTCGCCAGAGAGAATCACCAGCGGCGGATCGAAGAGGTTCACGAGATTGGCGAGGCCGAGGCCGAGCATCCGCCCGGCCCGGCCGAAGATCGCCGCCGCGGCGCCGTTCCCGTCCCGCGCCGCGGCTTCGAGCCGCTCCAGCAGCCCCGCCTCGCCCGGCTCCGCGCCGAGCGCCGTCGCTGCCTCCCGCGCCACGGCGTAGTCGGCGACGTAAGCCTCCAGGCAGCCCCGCTGGCCGCAGCGGCAGAGCGCGCCGTCGTTCTGCACCTTGATATGCCCGAATTCCGCCCCGACCCCGCGCGCGCCGCGAAAAAGCTCCCCGCCGATCACCGCGCCCATGCCGACGCCATGCTCGATGGTGACGACGAGGAAATCGGAAAGCCCGCGGCCGAGCCCGAACCAAAGCTCGGCGAGGCAGGCGAGGTTGGCGTCGTTGTCGACGAAGACCGGGCAGGCAAACCGCGCCTGGAGCGGCGCCAGGAGGTCGATCGGCGCCGGGTCCGCCAGGACCGGCGACCAGAGGCAGCGCCCCGTCGCGCCCTCGACGAAACCGGGCGCGCCGAGGCCGAGCGCCGCGAGGTCCCGCTCCCGGAGCCGCGCCTCGGCGAGCGCCGCCGCCAGCGCCGCGTCGAGCGCCCGCAGCATCCCCGCGACGGTCGGCCGCCGCGCCCCGAGCTCCGCCTCCGCGGTGGCGAGCACCGCGCCGGCGAAATCGAGGATCGCCACCGTCACCATCCGGTCGGAAAGTTTCGCGCCGGCGACATGGGCCGCCCCGCCCCGGACCCGGAGCGCGACGCGCGGTCGGCCGCGGCCCGTCGTCTCCGGCGTCTCGGCCGCCGCCTCCTCGATCAGACCGGCGCCCTTCAGCTCCGCCGTCAGCGAGGTGACGGTGGCCGGCGAGAGCCCGGTCGCCGCAGCGATCTCGACGCGCGCCGCGCCGTCGCGGCGGCGGATCTCCCAGAGGACGCGACGGAGCGACTGGGCTTCCGGCGCGGCCATCGTCAGATCAGCCCGGCGTCGACGATGTAGTTCTGCCCGGTGCAGCCGCTCGCCGCGTCGGAGGCGAGGAAGAGCGCCATCGCCGCGATGTGCCCGCCATTCAGCTCGATCGGCAGCATCTGCTGCGCCACCATCGCGTCGATCGCCGGCTGGTCGGGGAACCAGAGCGTACGCTGCTTCGGCGTCAGCACCGCGCCCGGCAGGATCGAGACGACCCGGATTCCGTGCTTGCCGAGATCGGTGGCGAAGCTCCGCGTCAGGCCGCGCACGCCCGCCTTGCACATGTTGTAGATGGAGAGGTTCTCCACCGTCACTTCCGGCGCGACCGAGCCGAAATTGATGATGACGCCGGCCTTTCGCGGGGTCATCAGCCGCGCCGCCTCGCGCCCGGCGACGTATTGGTGGCGGAGGTTCACGTCGACCAGGCGCCGCCATTGCTCGGCGTCGGAGTCGGCGATGGGCTTCCTCAGATCGTTCGCCGCGTTGTTGACGAGGATGTCGAGCCCGCCCCAGGCCTCGGCCCGGGCAATGGCGGCGACGAGGGCGGCGTCGTCCGTCACGTCCGCCTTGACGAAGACCGGCGCCTCCCCCGGCGCGGCGGCGAGCCGCGCCGCCAGCGCCTCGCCCTCCGCCGCGTCGATGTCGCAGAAGACGACCCGCGCGCCCTGGCCGTGGAACGCGATCACGAGGTCCGAGCCGATGCCCGTCGCGCCGCCGGAGATGAAGACGGTCTTGCCCGCCAGATCGTCGTATCGCCCCGCCATCGTCTCCCCCTGCGGCCGATTTCTTTCGGCACTGCAACTAATGTGATATTTTCATGCTGCATTGCAGCGCATTCTTTGATCACATTCTACTCATGGGCGACAAATTCGTCAAAATAAATTTGACAACCGAAGTA